>CAXUKA010000009.1:0-47863 GCA_964251335.1 uncultured Hymenobacter sp. | reverse complement strand
GTTGTGCTCGGCGCAGAAATCCAGCATTTCCTGGGTTTCGGGCAGGCCGCCCGCGCCCGAGCCGGTCACGGTTTTGTTGCCGTTAGCCAGGCTGAAGGACGGCACCTGCAAGGGAGCCAGCGGCAGGCCCACGTTGATGTAGGTGCCGTTGGTGCGCAGCAGCGGCAGGTAGAAGTTGATGTCGTGGTCGGCCGCCACGGTATCGAGGATAAAATCGAACTGGCCTTTCGCGGCCGCTACTTCGTCGGCGTTTTTGGTCACAACGAAGTGCTGCGCGCCCAAGGCTTTGGCATCCTCACGCTTGGCTTCAGAGGTGCTGAGCACTGTCACATCGGCCCCGAAGGCCACGCCGAATTTCACGCCCAGGTGGCCCAGGCCGCCCAGGCCCACCACGGCCAATTTGTGGCCGGGGCCGACTTTCCAGCGGCGCAACGGCGAGTAGGTGGTGATACCGGCGCACAGCAGCGGGGCCACCGCCGCCAGGTCGAGCTTTTCGGAGATGCGGTGGGCAAAGTCCTCGTGCACCACGTTGTGGCTGCTGTAGCCGCCGTAGGTGGGCAGGCCGTCGTGGCCGGTGCTGTTGTAGGTCTGCACCGGGCTCACTTGGCAAAACTGTTCCTGCCCGTTTTCGCAATCGGCGCAGTGGCGGCACGAATCCACCATCACGCCCACGCCGGCCAGGTCACCGACCTTAAACTTTTGGGCGTGTGCACCCACAGCCACAATGCGGCCCACCATTTCGTGGCCTGGCACCATGGGGAACTGGCCTGGTCCCCACTCGTTTTTGAGCAGGTGCCAGTCGGTGTGGCACACGCCGCAAAACAGAATCTGAAGCTGCACATCGTGCGGCCCCAGGTCGCGGCGCTCAAAAGTCCAGGGGGCTAAATCGGTTTGCGCATCCTGCGCGGCGTAGGCTTTGGCGGCTAGCATGGAGTTGGGTTAAAAGCGGACTGATAAGGCAAAGGTCCTGCAAGCCCACCCGGCCGGTTAAGCGAATACGCAACCAAAACTTGTCTTATTCAAACCCACCTTCCAACCTGCCTCAGCTAGCCAGTTGCACGGGCACCGCCGCCTCGGCTCGCCGAAAAGCGTTGGGCGAGGTACCCGCGTGCTTGCGAAAAAAGTGGTTGAAGTACGTGGGGTCGGCAAAGCCCAGGGCTTCGGCCACGTCAGCAATCGGCCACGCCGAGTTGCGCAGCAAGCGGCTGGCTTCCTGCGTGATGCGTGCCGCCAGGTGGGCACTGGTCGAGCGGCCAGTTACCTCACGCAGCACCCGGCTCAGGTAGTTGACGTGCACGCCCAGATGGGCCGCGCAGGCCTCGGCCGTGTGCAGGGCCAGCGGCTGGGTAGGCGATGCCACCGGAAACTGCGCCTCCAGCACCTGCATAAACTGCGTGGCCAGCCGGCTGGCGGCCGTGGCATCGGCCAGCTGCGACCGGTCGGGCTGCATGCGTAGGGCCTCGTGTAGCAGCAGATGCACGTGGGTGCGCAGTAGGTCGGCCTTGTAGCGGTAGGTCGAGTTCACCTCCGCCAGCATTTGCTGGAACAGGTGGGTTAGAAAGGCCGTCTGCTCGTCGGTAAGCAAAAACACTGGGCTGGCCCCGAGCTGAAACAGTGGTGACTCCTGCCACGGCAGCCCGTGCCCCAGCCCCGGCATAAAGGCGCTGGTAAACAGGCAGCAATACCCGCTCAGCGGCGTGATGGGCGTGCAGGCATACGGCGCGTGTGGGTTGTAGAGCAGCAGCGCCGGGCTCTCAATCCGCAGTGAGTGCCCGGCGTATTGCAGCTGCGTGGTGCCGCCGGTGTAGAGGCTGATTTGGTAAAAATCGCGCCGGCTGTACGGCAGCGTTTGCGGGCTGGCTCCGGTGGCGATGGGAAAAACGTTGAACGGCTGCGGTAGCTCGGGCAAGTGCTCGCGCAAATACTGCTGGTGAAACTGGGCGAGGGACTCGGGCAAGGGCATCAGCTAAAACCGAAAAGGCTAAAAAAAGCCGGTGGTTTATCCAGTCGGCAGTTGGCGCTCCACAGCGGGCCGGCTTCCGAAACCAGGTCCACTGTTCGTCACTTAACCAGCGCCCGCTCCCTACTGTTTCTCGGCCGCCAACCGGCGACTATGGACCTCTCAAACCAGTAAATTTGGACTTCTCAACCTAGTAAGCCTGCTTTTTTCCACTGAAACTTTGTAGGATATAAAACACCTGCAATGGCAACTTCAGAACTGGTTTTAGTGACAGGCGGCACCGGCGCGGTGGGCATCTATTGCGTGCTGCAACTGCTGCAAAAGGGCTACGCGGTGCGAACAACTCTGCGCAACATGAGTAAAAAAGCCGACGTGCTGGCCATGCTGCAACGCGGCGGCGTAGCTTCCCCTACGAACCTGTCTTTTGTAGAAGCCGACCTTGGCAGCGATGCCAACTGGGATAAAGCCCTGCAAGGCTGCACCTATTTGCTGCACGTAGCCTCGCCCACGCAACACGATGTAGCCGATGAAAACGACGTGATACGCCCGGCCGTGGACGGCGTGCTGCGCGTGCTGAAGGCCGCCAAGCGGGCCGGCGTAAAGCGGGTCGTGTTGACGTCCAGCTTCGGAGCGCTCGGGTTCAGCAACCACGACCGGAATACGATTACCACCGAGGCCAACTGGACCGACCCGAACGAAAAAGGGCTGTCGGCCTACGAGAAGTCGAAAGTGCTGGCCGAGCGCGCCGCCTGGGAGTTCATCAAAACCGAAGGCGGCCCAATGGAGCTGGCCGTCATCAACCCAGTGGCTATTTTCGGGCCGCTGCTGGGGGTCGCCAAGTCGCCCAGCTTCGGGCTGCTCAAATTGCTGCTGAGCGGCTCCATGCGTGCGGTGCCGAATATTGTACTGAATACCATTGATATCCGCGACGTGGCCGACCTGCACATCCGCGCTATGACAACGCCTGAGGCGGCCGGCCACCGTTTCATCGCCAGCACCGACGGCGCAATCTCCCTGCCCGAAATTGCGCACTTGCTGAAAAGCAAATTGCCGGCTATTTCCGGCAAGGTTTCTTCCCGAACACTCCCGGATTTTGCCGTGCGTATTGGGTCGTTATTCAACGCCAATGCCAAGCGCGGGGCGTTATTCATCAAGGTCAACCGACATGTGAGTACGGCCAACGCGAAAAACATTTTGGGCTGGACGCCGCTGGGCACGAAGGAAGACGCGGTGCTGGAATCGGCCAAAAGCATGCAGCAATTCAAGATGATATGACAGAGACACCCAAAGCCCAGGCCTGTTTGAGCAAGACGGAAGTGCTGCTGGAGCAGTTTATCCCAGACCACATTTTCCTGTATGTGACCCAGGGAGCTATCGACTGCTACGATGGCCACAAATGCTACACGCTCAGGCAAGGCGACTATTGCCTGGTGCGCAAAAACCGCCTCGCCAAGTATTACAGCCAAAAAGGCATAGCCTTTGAGCGGCTGTTTTTTTGCTTCGACGAGGAATTTTTGCGGTCTTTTCAGGCAAGACATCAGCTAGCAAAAACGGCTTTTAACCAAGTAGATACTGTCATTGGACTTGCGCCAACGGACCTGGTGTCGGCATTCATTAATTCCTTGAAGCCTTACACCGACCCTGCCGGGAAATTGAGTGCGGCCTTTGAGGATGTGAAGTATGAGGAGCTGCTAATTATCCTCTTGCAGAGCCAGCCCGAACTGGCAGGGATGTTCTTCGACTATGCCAAGCCGGGCAAAATAAATCTGGAGGAATTCATGAACCGCAACTACAAATTCAACGTGAGCACGGAACGGTTTGCGTATTTGACGGGGCGTAGCTTATCGGCTTTTAAGCGTGATTTCAAGGCGATTTTCAACGAAACGCCTAACCACTGGCTGGTAAAAAAGCGCTTGGAAGAGGCCTTTGTGTTGATTGAAAAACAGCAGAAGAAGTCGTCCGAGATTTACCTCGACCTGGGCTTTGAAGACCTCTCGCATTTTTCGCTGGCATTCAAGAAGCAGTTTGGGATGCGACCAACCGAGTTGGCCGAGCAACGAGTCAAGCAGAGTTAACACCCGTTAGTAGCGGCCGGAACGCCAGCCAGACAGAAAATCCTGTTCGACCCCGTAGGATAGTGAACAGCTCCCTGGCCGCAGAGGACTTGGCTGAACAGTAAATAGTGGGCGGGCAGGATTGGTGACCCAGCTATCTGGCTACTTGATACTGTTTGGGGGTCACGCCGTGGAACTGCTTGAAAGACTGGATAAAGCTGGATAGATTCTCGTACCCCAGCTCGCCGGACAACTCGCTGACGCTACAACCCTTTTGCCGAAGCAGGGCTGCGGCTTTTTCCATCCGCCGCGCCAGCAGCCATTTGCTCGGACTGGTGCCGTATAACTGGGCAAACCGGCGCTTGAACGTGGACAAGCTCATATGGCAGAGAAAAGCCAGTTCGTCCACGGTAACTGGGCTGTCGATATGCGCCGTAACCGCCTGACGGACCACAATTTCCTCATTGGCCTCCTGGCCCAGACTACGCAGCTGTTGCAGCTGCCTGGGGTAGTGAAGCGCCAGATACAGCAACAGTTCTTCCAGCTTCACTTGCTGCAATTCCTGGGGAACAGGGGGTGCCCCTTCCATAAGTAAGCAGTCCAGCGACTGCACGAAAGTGGCGAGAAACGCATCCTGCTCAAACCGCAGAAACGGCTGGCTCGCGGCTGGCCGGGCCGGCTTGCCGAGCCACGCCGCGTGGCGGCGACAAAAATCGGCGAGCAGTTGGTGGTCGAAGAACAGCAGCAGGCTGTGATATGCTGGGGCCGGGGCTGCCACTTTCTCACTCATCAGGCAGTTTCCCGCTGCCAACAGCACAAACTGCTGCGGCCGAATCGTGACCTGCGCGCCGGCAAAGTGCACTGTTTTTTCGCCCGCTAGCAGAAAGGTAAACAGGTGCTGCGGCAGTAGCACACGGACGCGGGCAGCGGGAGCCTGGGTGCGGTAGCGCAGCAATGAAATAGCCGTTTTCGGTGCCTGACTATTTGAGGAAGAAACAGATTCACGCATGGGATGGAAGCGGCTTGCCAGGTGCAGGTGACTGTTTACGCGGCGTCCGGGCGCTGGAACCAGTACATAGCAGGGTAGCCGAAGGCTTTGCGAATAATACTCATTTGCCCGATATGAAAGGACTCATGCAGCACCGCCGAAACCAGGAAATCGGCCACTGTGTTGCCGCCGGTCGGGCCGCTGAGCGGCAGCACCGTATGCAGCACGTGCGCATCGGCGGCTTGCAGTGCCACTAAAAAAGCCTTGGAAACGCTCTCCCAAGCCTCGGCGCACGCGGCGAGGCTTGGGTAGGTCCGGTTTTTATCGAAGGGCCGGAAGCCGGGCAACGGCAGGGTAGCATCCACGTAGTCGTCCAGAGGGAATACCTCCGTCGCCGGTCCCCCTAAGCGCATAATATTGCGGCAGCGCGTCACCAGCAAGTGGCCGGCCAGCCATTCCAGACTATTGTTGTGCTCGCTCAAGGTCCGCCGGCCGTCGGCCGGCTGAATGCCGTCCAGCACCGACAGGTACCAATCGGTTAGCAGGCGAAACTGGCGAGGTAATGGGTCCATCGTCGTCATCGGGTACGTTGGGTTAGTGGAAAAAATCTATCCGCTTGAGCTGCTACTTGCGCTGATTAGTAGCAAGTAGTGGCGTGGTAGTCAGCGGCAGTTGAGCGATAACACAAAGGTCTGAGCGATGCCGCAGGGCGACCGACGGGTAGACGGCCAAAAAGTGTAGCCAAACGTTCAACCCGCTGTTTGCCCTTGTTGGTCCCTGCTCGTTTTCCTGCTCTCCGCCCTCATTTCATGCTCACGCGCCGTTATTCCACCCTTACTTCCTTCACCACGCTCACGCAGCGGGTACGGCAGCTCATCAGCCAGCGCCAGGGCGTTCGGTTGCGGCAGCGGCACCCCGGCTCGGATTTGGTATCGAATTTGGATTTGAGACGTTAGATATGGTCGATGTAATCTTGTAAGTAGAAGTCCGCTTTTTGCTCACCATCCCCGACGAGCTACCCTTGCGCCCCCTCGCTGTTTTTGTGGCTTATCGGCACCAGCAGTTGCCGACGGAAACCAAAATTTTACCCTCACCGTGAACCTTTTCGCGGGGCAGCGTCTTGCTATCCATTGGACCAGGCCAAATGGCAAAACACCGAGGACTGGCTCTTATTCTCTTTAAACCCTAAATACGTCGTACCGCTCCCGCATGAGACAGCTCAAAATCAGCAAACAGATTACCAACCGCGAAAGCCAGTCGCTGGACAAGTACTTACAGGAGATTGGCAAAGTGAGTTTGGTGTCGATAGACGAGGAAGTAGACCTGGCCCAGCGCATTCGCGAGGGCGACCAGATGGCCCTCGAAAAGCTGACCAAAGCCAACCTGCGCTTTGTGGTGTCGGTGTCCAAGCAGTACCAGAACCAGGGCCTGACCCTGGGCGACCTCATCAACGAGGGCAACCTGGGCTTGATTAAAGCGGCTAAGCGCTTCGATGAAACGAAGGGCTTCAAGTTCATTTCCTACGCCGTGTGGTGGATTCGCCAGAGCATTCTACAAGCCCTGGCCGAGCAGAGCCGCATCGTGCGCCTGCCCCTGAACCGGGTGGGCTCGCTGAACAAAATCAGCCGCTCGTTCTCGGAGCTGGAGCAGAAGTTTGAGCGCGAGCCCTCGCCCGACGAGATTGCCGAGCTGCTGGAGCTGAGCACCTCCGAAGTGGTGGACACGCTCAAAATCTCGGGCCGCCACGTCTCGATGGATGCGCCCTTCGTGCAGGGCGAGGAAAACCGCCTGCTCGACGTGATGCAGGATGAGGGAAGCGAAACGCCGGATGCGGGCCTGCTACATGACTCCCTACGTAAGGAAGTGCAGCGGGCGCTCTCGACCCTGACCATGCGCGAGGCGGACATCATTACGCGCCACTTCGGGCTGAATGGGCACGCGGCGCTGACGTTGGAAGAGATTGGCGAAAAGTTCAGCCTGACGCGCGAGCGGGTGCGGCAGATAAAGGAGAAGGCCATTCGCCGCCTCAAGCACACTTCGCGCTCGCGGGCCCTGAAACCGTACTTAGGCTAGCCCGTTACCCACGTCATCTCGTGGGTGCTGGCCAGGTCCGCAGCGGTGAGCGGCGGGCGCGTGGGTACCAGCAAGCTGTAGAACCGCGTGTAGTCAGTGGTGGTAGTTAGTTCCTTAAACTCGGGAAAAGGAATTCTCATGGACCGCCCCAGCTTGAGGTTTTTGAGGAATCGATACTTTTCCTACTCGTGAGTTGCTGCGCCGCGCCAGAATCCGGCGTGGCGCAGCAACTCATTGAACGGGGTGGTGACGGGAGCGAAAGCATCTTACGCCGCCACCGCAATTTTCTGGTAGCCGTGCAGGTATTTGCGCTTGTACTCCAATGGGGTCAGCTTGGTAATTTTCTTGAAGTGCCGGTAGAAGTTTGACACATTGTTGAAACCGCAATCGAAGCAGATTACCTCAATCAGCAGCTTGTCTTCAATGAGCAGGCGGCAGGCTTGGCTAATGCGAATCTCAATCAGGAAATCGTAGTACGTTCGCTTCGTTATCAGCTTGAAGTAACGGCAAAACGACGTAACGCTCAGATTGGTGATGGCGGCTATTTCTTCGAGCGAGATATCCTTTTTGTAATTCGACATGGTGTAGGTGTACACCTTGTTGATGCGCTGCACATCCGACTCGTTGGACTGCTTGAAGGCGTGGTGCTGCGAGGTAATGGGCTGCACCTCTGAGGCTTCACTGATTATTTTTAGAATGGAAAGCAGTAGAATAACGCGGTCGAGGTCGGTGGCGTGCACGGCGGCCCGCAGCAAGGGCTCAAGGCGGGTTTTGGCTTCGCCCGTGATGAGCAAGCCGCTTTTTGCTTTCTCAAATAGCTTGGGAATCAGGTACGCCTCGGGCAGATTGAGCAGGTAGCGGCCCAGGCACTCGGGCCTGAACTGCAATACAATAGCCTCGGCTTGCAGGTCGGGGTTATTCTGGAAATACTCTTCGTTGCAGCGCCACACGTGGGGCAGATTAGCCCCCACCAGCACAATGTCGCCCGGCGCAAACGTGCTGATGTTATCGCCTATCAGCCGTACTCCCTCGCCCTTGATGGTGTAAACCAGCTCCAGCTCGGGATGATAGTGCCAGGTAGTGCTGAAGTAGGGCTTTTGGTCGTGCCGAATGTTGAAAGAGCTCTGCATGTCGACCGGAACCCTGTGAAACTGAGGCTTCATAACAATGGGGGTGGGAATAGAGGAGGGAGATAGCAGCGGACCAAGTATCGAACGCAGCTCGATTAATAGCCGGGATTCTGCCCAAAATCATTGCCGTTCAGCAAGGCATTCAATTCTTCCTGCCGAATGGGCCGCAGCCGATGAAAATCCTGCACCAAGGTGATATCAGGATTGCGCTGCTTGATGTAATTGACAAAGCCCGGCCCGTCCTTCATGCGCTTCACGTCGAACCACCGGATGTTTTCGCCGGCAAATTCGCGGGCCCGCTCGTCGAGGATAAAATCGGGCGTAATCTGGCTGGCCGTTACCTGCATAGCGGCGGTGTAGTTGACGGGAGTTTTCTTGGCGGCGCGGGTGCGCAGCACATTCAGCATGGTGGCAGCGGCAGCGTTGTTGCCGAGCTGGTTTTCGGCTTCTGCCGAAATCAGGTACATCTCGGCCAGTCGCATCACGATTACGTCTTTGGTACCCGCCTGCACCGAAGGCAGGGTGCGGTCGGGGTCCTGAAATTTGCGCAAGGTCACGAAATTCAGGCCGTTGTTAATCGTGCGGTTGGGCAGGTACACGTCGTTGCGGTCGTACACCACGTAGTTTTTGGTACGCTTGGTCGGGATGGCCCGTTTGGTAATTACCATCGCCGTGTCGCCCACTTTTATCTGCTTCCCTACTACCGATGCGTCTTTGGCATAAGTGGTGGCATCGGCGGCGGTCCAGGTGTAGGCTTTGGTGGCTAGCCACACTTCCTGGTATGAGCCCTCGTAGCGGCTATCACGCACGTCATCATACAAATCCAGCAGCGTGAGCGTGGGCATCAGGCGGCGGTTATTTTCGTAGCCGTAGGCCAGCGTCAGCTCCAGGCCCGGCCGATTGCTGTACTGCGTCTGAAAGACGTGGAACAGGCGGTTGCCGTTGTCGTCGTAGTTCAGGCCAGGGTTTACCGAGTTACTGACCACGTACAGCGCCTCGCCGCCGGGGCGGCCCAGGGTTTTGTTGTTGGCCGGGTTCCAGAGGTCGGCGTAGTTGGCGCGCAGGTCTACTTGCAAGGCGCTTTTTTGGGCAATCACGTCGTTGGCCGCGTCGCGCGCCAAGCCGAAGTACTGCTGCGCGTCGGCCCCGGTGCCGTAATAGGCGCGC
Organism: uncultured Hymenobacter sp.; assembly: GCA_964251335.1. GTDB lineage: Bacteria > Bacteroidota > Bacteroidia > Cytophagales > Hymenobacteraceae > Hymenobacter. The sequence continues at coordinate 38,491 of CAXUKA010000009.1, read as the reverse complement.
GACAAATACGCCCGCGCCAGAAAGCCCATCGCCGACTTGCGCGAAGCCCGGCTGTACTCGTTGCCCCAGCTCACGGGCAGGTTGGTGGCGGCAAATTTCAGGTCACTGATAATCAAATCATAAAAAGCCGTTACGGGGCTGCGCGTGGCCGTGAGCACGGGCTCCTTGGTTTCCTGGGTGCGCAGCATCACCCCGCCCCAGGTTTCGACCACGTGCCAGTAGTAGAAGGCGCGCAAAAAGCGCAGCTCGCCTTCGCGCTGGTTGCGGTCGGTCATGTTGGTAAAGCCCGCATCGCCGATGCGGTTGATGCCCGCGTTGCACACGTTGATGGCTTTCCACAAGGCCACCCAGGCGGCGCGGTTGGGGTTGCCCTGCAAGGGCGTGAGGCCAGCATACTGCGTGAGCTGGGCAGCGTAGGTGTTCTTATCGCGGTTGAACCACAGGTCGGTGCCCGACTCGGCCATGAATTCGCCGTCCTCCTTGCCGTACCAAGAGCGCTGCTCCGAGTAGGCCCCGTTTACGGCCGTGACGAAGCCTTCCGGGGTGCTCCACACGGTGTCGGCGGTAGCATTCGAGGGGTTGTATTCATCGAGATTATTGCAGGCGGCCAGGCCCAGGGCGCCGGCCAGGGCTACGCGCCCGAGGGTAGTTATTGCTGAGAATTTCATCGTCGAGGGTGGGAAAAGAACGTTAAAAGCCAAGATTTAAGCCAACCACAATCTGCCGGCTCAGCGGCGTCGATTCGTCGCCGCCGCGCTCGGGGTCGTAGTTTTTGATGAGGCCACTCTTAGTTAGAATCAGCAGGTTGGAGCCCGTCACGTATAGGCGGGCATTGTCTAGCAGCGCCTTGCCGGCGATGGTTTTTGGCAGCGTGTAGCCTAGCGTCAGGGTCCTGATTTTGAAGAAGGAGCCATCCACGAAATTCAGCGCCTGGTAGCCGGTGTATCCCTGGTACGAGCTGAGCGTAGTGCCCCGGCGCGGGCGCGGGAAGTCATTAGTCGGGTTTTCGGGCGTCCAATAGTCGATGATGGCCGGGCCGTTGCCGCTGCCCGCCGGGTTGTAGCGCCCCAGAAACTGGGCATTGATAAACTGCCCGTAGCGGGCCAGCGCCAGCACGCTCAAATCGAAGCTGCGGTAGCTGATGGTGTTTTGCAGGCCCGCCACCCACTTGGGTACCGTCGAGCCGATGTAGGTCTGGTCGCTGGCGTTGAAGGTAAAGTCGCCGTTCAGGTCGGCCAGCTTAATGTCGCCGGGCTTAAAGGAGTAATTACCAATCTTATACTTGTTCGCCTCGTCGGCCTCGCTGGTTTGCCAGATGCCGAGCTTCTCATACGTGTAAAACGAGCTAATGGGCCGGCCGAGCAGCAGCGAGTTGGTTTCGGGGTTGCTAGTGGCAATGATGTCGCGGCCGTCGATAAGCTTCGTGATTTCCTCCTTGTTGCGCGTGAACGTGAGCGTGGTCGACCACCTAACCTTGTCGGTGACAATATTTTGCGAAGTGATGGCTATTTCAACCCCTCGGTTGCGCGTGGCCCCGATGTTCTCGTACACCTGCCCCACACCCGAGGACAGGGGCAGCGGACGCAGCAGCAGAATATCCGACGTATTTGTATTGTACACATCGACCGTGGCGGTGAGGCGGTTGTTGAACACGGCCACATCCAGGCCCAGGTTCAGCGTGGCCGATTTTTCCCAGCCCAGGTTGGGGTTGCCCACGGTGGGCTGGAACTGGTACATCTGCGCCGGTACCTCGCCAAAGCTCATGCGCGAGCTGGCCGCCAGCACACTCTGCGTGCCATAGGGCGAGATGGAGTAGTTGCCCGCCTTGCCGTAGCTGGCGCGCAGCTTCAGCTGCGAAAGCCACTGCGCATCACGCAAAAACGCTTCGTCCGAGATGTTCCAGCCCAAAGCCACCGACGGGAAAAAGTCCCATTTATTGCCCTCGGCCAGGCGGGAGGCCCCGTCGTAGCGCCCGCTCACCGTGAACAGGTAGCGGCCCGCAAAGCTGTAGTTGAGGCGGGCGGCGTAGGCCATGTTTTTGGAGCCCACGTAGGGCGAGAGCAGCGTGCGCGTCACGGCCGTGCTGGTCGAGCTCAGGTCGTAGAACAGCTGCGAGGCCAGCAGCTGGTTGGTTCCGCTGGCGTAAGTGTTGTCGATATCGCTGCGGATGTAGCTGGTAATGCCCGTGAGCGTGACCGTGTGCTTGCCCAGCTCTCGACTGTAAGTCAGGATGTTATCCCAATTAAGAAACCGGTTAAACGTGTTCTCCGTCGACGCGATGGCCGTGCGGTTATTGGCCGAGGCCAGCGAGGTGCGGTCGTTATAAATGCCGCGCCGCCGGAAGTCTAAGTTTGTCCCGAAGTTCGAGCGGTAAGTCAGGCCTTTGAGGGGCGTTACTTCCAAGTAGCCATTGGCAATTACGTTGGTACGCAGCGTGTTGTCGCGGGCCACGTAGGGGCCGCGCTCGTCGGCCAGCGGGCTGATGCGGGTCTGGTCGGCGGCGATGGGATAGGTATTGATTTCGCCGGTCGTCGGGTTGTAAGGCACGCCCAGCGGGCTGATTTGGGTGGCCTGGCCCAGCGGGTTCTGGCGGTCGTTTTGCTGGTAGTAGTTTACCTGGCTCAGCAGCCCGACCTTAAATACCTTGCTGATAATCTGGTCGACGTTCAGGCGGGCGTTGTAGCGGTTGTAGTTGTTATTCTGCAACATACCCTCCTCCCGGAAGTAGCCCAGCGAGCTGAAAACCTTGGTTTTTTCGGAACCGGCGCGCAGCGATACCGCGTGACTCTGCTGCGTGCCTCGGTGCTTCACGAGGTCCACCCAATCAACCCACTGCCCGGCCCGCACCGCGTCGTATTCGCCGGGGTCGGGGAAGATTTTGGCATCGTCGGCCGGGCTGCTCCAGTCGCCGGTGGTGCGCCAGGCTTCGCGGCGTAGGGCCAGGTAGTCGTCGCCGGTGCGCGAGGCCGGAAATTGGTAATCGTTGACTCCGTAATAGCCGTTGTAAGTCACCTGCACCTTGCCAGCCGCGCCGCGCTTGGTCGTTACGATGAGCACGCCGTTGGCCCCCAGCGCCCCGTAAATAGCCGTCGAGGAGGCATCTTTCAACACCTCAATACTCTCGATGTCATTGGGATTCAGGTCACTGATATTACCGCCTTGGTACCCGTCAATGACCACCAACGGCCCATTATTGGCCCCGTTAATGGAGCGCGTGCCGCGGATAAGAATGTTGGAGCTAGCCCCGGCCGCGCCCGAAGTGCGGGTAATATCGGCACCCGGCACTCGGCCCTGCAGGGCCTCCACGGCGTTGTGGGTGGGCGTTTTCAGAATGTCGTCGGACTTTACGGTGTATACCGCGCCGGTCAGGTCGCGCTTTTTCACAGTGCCGTAGCCGACTACCACTACTTCATCCAGGGCTTTGGTATCCTCTACCAGCGTTATGTTGAGCGTTTTCTGCTCACTAACTACCACTTCCTGCGTGAGATAGCCCACGAAGGAAAACGTCAGCGTGGAGCCTTCGGGTACTTCCAGCGAGAAGTTGCCGTTGGCATCGGTAGAGATGCCGACTGTGGTGCCTTTCACGACCACCGTCACGCCGGGCAGCGCGGTGCCGTTGGCCTGCGTGACGTGCCCCGTTACCGGAATTGCTTTGCTCGGCACTGCACCATCCGGCCCCGATTTCACGATTACGTAGTAGTCGGCGCGCAGCTTTTGAAAGGCTAGTCCGGCCTGTGGCAAGACGCTGGTGAGCAGTTCTTCCAGGCTGCCGGTCTCGGTTTGTACCACCGCCGTTTTGTTGCGTACCAGGTCCGTTTTGTAGACGATGGTGGTGTGATAGTGCTTTTCCCATTGCCCGAGTAGCTCTTTCAGCTGAACAGCGTGCGTAGCCGCTGGGTGCTGCTGGGCAGGAACTTGAGCCGAGGCCAACACTTGGCCAGCAGCCTCGACAGCAGGCAGATACAAAATGAGGCTGGCCGCGGCGGTAGCCCGGCGCGCAAATGGCCCAGTAAGGTGGGTATACAGTGGGGGCATAAAAGGTGGGTGGGAAAATGAGTTGGAGAACCTTAGAGAGAAGACAATAGGATGCGCTGGCCCTGGCGCTCTACTTTGATATTGAACGACGCGCGCAGGGCCTGGCAGAGCAGGTTTAAATCGCCCAGAGGCACCGTGCCGGTAATGGTCTGGCGGCTGAGGGCGGAATCCTGCACTACTACTTCTACCCCGTAGGTGTCGCGCAGCCGGGTGGCCAGCTCGGCAATCGGCAGGTCGTCGAGTACCAGGCGGCTGTCTTTCCAGGCGGCGTACACAGGGGCTTGCACCGCCTTGTGTACCACCTGCTTGGGGGTGGCATCGGCAGTTTGCAGCAGTTCGCCCGGCTTCAGAATAACATCGGGCTGGGTGCGGTCGTGGAAATCGACCCGCACCTTGCCTGAGAGCAACACTACGCGCTCCTGCTCGTGCCGCCGATACACCACGAACTTGGTCCCCAGCACCTCCACGTTGAAGTTGCCGGTGGTGTGCACCCGAAAGCGCTGGTGGTTGGCCAGATGCTTGACCGAGAAATATGCTTCGCCGTTGAGCCACACTTCGCGGGGTGTATTCGGGTTCCAAACGGCGGCGTGGCGCAGCGTTGAGTTGGCATTCAGTGTGACTGTGGAGCCGTCAGGCAACTGCACTTCACGAGTCTGCCCATTGCCAGTGGTGTACTGGAAGGGCGCAGGCACCGCTACCGATTGCCTGGCCACAACTCCTTGCGAACTATGCTGTTGCCAATACAGGCCGCCGCCTGCGGCGAGGCCTGCAATGGCGGCCGCAGCTGCCCAGCGGCGCCAAGTGGCCGGGGCTGGGCGCGCTACGGCGGTCGGCACGTCGAAGCCCAGGCGATTATTCAGCGCGGCCTGCATCCCGCCGTAGTTAAAGGCTACTGGGTCAAGGGCTTGTTCATCAGCTTCCAGCGCGGCCATGTGCAAACCCATCCAGCGCTGAGCAGTCGGTTTGTTGGCCGGTTCTTTCAGCCAGGCTCGTACCGCTTTGGCTTCGGCCAGCGAGGATTCGCCCCGCACGTAGCGCATGCACGCCTCAAAATCTATTTCTGCCATAGGTAATTGCTGGTAAACGGCCTTTCTAAGTAGTAAAAGCCAATAACCAGCGCCTACCCTGAAGCAGGACGAAAAAAATTTTAAACAGGATAGTACAGAGAAGTAAGGACTTACTTTTTTACCTATCTTTAACAATTACTCGTTGCCCCAGCAATTACTTTTCCTTGCGAGTCTCCCGAGAATTTTCCGATGCTGCTTGCCTGGCCCGGTTGCGCGAAAACCAACCGCAGGCCTTCAACGAGCTGTTCACCTTGTATGCCCCAAGGCTGTGCCGCTTCGCCTATGGCTACTTAAAATCGCAGGCCGATGCTGAGGAAGTGGTGCAGGACTGCTTTCTGAAAGTATGGGCACGCCGACACGAGTTCGACGAAGGCATCGTATTCAAAACCTACCTCTACACCTGCGCCTACCACGCCGTCCTCAAACAGCTCCAAGCTCAACGCGCCTGGGTTTTCGAGGACTGCCAAGAGGCGCTCCTCATTACGGAAGACTCGCCCGCGCAGCCGCTGGAATACGCCGAGTTGGAGGCGCTCTACCAGGCAGCCCTGGCGCAGCTGCCGCCCAAGCGCCGGCAGGTTTTTGTGCTGAGCCGGCAGGCAGGGCTTTCTTACGCGGGCATTGCCAAGGAGCTGAATATCTCGGTGAAAAGCGTGGAGACGCAGATGACGCACGCTCTCAAGTTTTTGCGCACGTATTTTCGGGCGCACGGTATCCTACTCTCGGTGGCACTTCTGCTGCTGCAAGCTTAGGTTGTCCGCTTCCTTATTCAGGGTACTGCTATTGGTCGATTATCTCGTCCGGCGCTGGCTTTACAGGTTGCGGAGCGCTGGCCAGCCGAGACCGAGAGCCGCTGCCACCTCACCCGGTGGAGTCCGCTCCTTTTCATAAAGAGAAAGGAAATTATAAGACAGCTTCCCCACCTATTTACGGCATATTTCGGCCTTGTAAGTCGATGTTTCGAGCACACAGACTTGAACTTTACACTTCGTTCACTGGTCAGCTAGCTGCTGGCCTTTATCTTAGCTACTATGAAACTGCGCGACCGTTATCGCCAACTACAGGACCCCGCCGTGGTTAAAGCCATGGTGTTGCGGTCAGTCTATGCCTCGATGGCACTGGAGAATCAGACGGTTCCGATGGAGCGATTAGAAGCGCTCTATGCGCAGACTGACTCCCAGCCAAGTACTAGTCCAGCGGGCGTAGCTGCGCGCTAATGAGCGCTTGCAAGCCGCGCAGGTCGTACTCATCGGCCTGCCGGATAGCAGCTAGATAGCACATGCGCGCTTCGCCGACTGCGCGTTGGTAGAGCACGACTTCTTGGTAGCCGTAGTTGTAGGCAAGTAGGTTGGTGAAGAGGCGGGCCGTGCGGCCATTGCCGTTGGTAAAGGGGTGGATAGCGACGAGTCGATGATGGGCATACGCAAGTAGCTCCGCCACTTGGTCGGCACTTGGCGTGGTGCGCAACAAGCTTTGCCGATGACGCAGCTCGTCGATGAACTCATATAATAGCTGTGGCACCCGTGCTGCAGGTGGCGGTAAATAGGCACCCACATTGGGAACAGTGCGTCGCCACTGGCCAGCCCAGTCATACAAGTGGCGGAAAGCCCGCCGATGGAGCTCCTGCACCAGCGTGACGGAGAGGTCGACTGGATAGTCTAACTCTTCTAGTAAGTAGCGCTCGACAGTGGCAACGCCAAGGGCCTCTTGTTCATTGAGTGCGTCTTTATCGGTGAGGCCAAGCAGATTATCTTCTGGTGCGTCGGTATAGTGACCCATACGACACAAAAGTACAGCTATACAGCTATGGGTGACTAGCTAAAACTGAGAATACTCTTCGATGTTGGGAATGCTGGTTGATTTCCAGCTCAGCACCACACCCCCGAGCGGGGTAAGCAGGCAGTCCTGCGGCCCGTCGCCGAAGTCAAAGGGCCTGGCCGGCTTGCAGCAGACTCAAAACAAGGCGCGGAGAAGCGGCCTTTGGCCACGCTTCTCCGCGCCTTGTTTTGAGTGTTAACTTCTTGCTTCGGACAAGTCGTTATCTTAACCAGCTTGCTCGTCTTTTAAAATAGCGACGGCCTCGCCCAGCGTCAGGTCTTTTGGGAGTCCGCGCGTGAAACGCATGGCCCGGTTCACCAGCACCGAATCACCCCCTAAGGCTTGGCGGTCGGCGGCCAGGGGAACCAAGGCCAAGGGCTTGGTGGAGGCCTGTAGCAGCTCGTACTTATCGGCCTGCACGCGCAGCTGCTGCTGCCGGGCCTGATACTTGGTAAGTTGCAGCGAGATAGCCGTTTCCTGCTGACGCTGTTGCAGGCGTTGTCCCAACGCTTTCAGCTGCTGGAAACTTGCATTTGCCGCCACGCGGGCTTTGCTGTTGGCGGCGAGCTTAGCGTAATTGGGCTGATGCTCCCAGGGATAGAAGTTAGCGGGCTTGATTTCATCCCACTTCAGGGGGTAGTCACTGTCCTGCTCGCCCTCGTCCAGGGAGGAGGCCGCATCGGGCAGGACAATATCGGCGGCCACGCCCTTGAACTGCGTAGAGCTGCCCGTGATGCGGTAGAACTTCTGCATGGTGAACTTAAGCGAACCCAGCGGCTTGAGCGAGTTGAGGGTGGCGGGCAGTGTCGCATCCAGGTCTACAATGCGCTGCACAGTGCCTTTACCATAGGTACTAGCCGTGCCCACAATCAGGCCCCGCTTGTAGTCCTGGATGGCGGCCGCCAGAATTTCGGAGGCCGAGGCGCTGTGTTTGTTAACTAGCACCACGAGCGGGCCGCTGTATTGCACGCGCGGGTCTTTATCTAGCAGCACCTGCTTGATGCCGCGGCTGTCCTGCACCTGCACCATGGGGCCGCTGGGCATAAATAAGCCCGCCATGGCCACAGCATCGCTGAGCGAGCCGCCCCCGTTATCGCGCAGGTCGAAGACCACGCCCTGCACCCCTTCGGCCGTGAGCTTGGCGAGTTCCTTGCGCACGTCATCGGCCGCTGAGCGGCCACCCGTACCCGTAAAGTCGGCATAGAACACTGGCAGGCGCAGATAGCCGATTTTTACCCCGCTCGGGTCATTGATAACGGCCGACTGCGCATAGGTTTCTTCCTTCACCACCACGTCCCGAACCAGGGGTATTATCTGAGTCGAGCCGCCGGGTTTGCGCACCGTCAGACGCACTTCAGTGCCTTTTTTGCCCTTGATGAGGGTAGCTGCCTTCCCACTATGCCAGCCCTCGATGCTGACGGGCTCGGCCGCGCCCTGGGCGACGCTCAAAATAGCATCCCCCTTTTTAAGCTGGCCCTGCCGGTAAGAGGCCGAGCCGGGCACGATGTCTTCCACGTAAATCAGGCCGTCCTTTTCCCGCAGTAAAGCCCCGATGCCATCCATGCGGCCCGTAAGCTGAAAGTCAAACTCTTCTTTTTGCTCGGGCGCTAGGTAGGTGGTGTGTGGGTCGTAGGTGTTAGCAATAACGTTGGCATAGTTGGCGAGCACCTCCTCCGGCTCGGGCTGGTTGGCAAATTGCTCTTCGTGGTAGGCCAGCACGCGGCGGCGGGCCTCGGCCTCCATCTGGGCCAGCGTGCGCTCGGGGCCAGCGGGCACCGGCGCGTGCTTGAGGCTAGCCACGCGGGCGCGGTCGTGGCGTTTGTCCTGCTCTTCCAGCATGGCCGCCACGCGCACTAGGGTTTCATACTTGAGCAGTTTGCGCCACTGCTCGCGCTGGTCGGCGGCGCTGAGCGGAAACGAGGCTTTTTCGAAATCCGTTTGCAAACTCTCGTCTGTGTCGAACGTGAAGGGCTGGGCCAGCAGCTCTCGCGTGAGCGCCTGCACCTGTTTGGTGCGCTCGGCCAGGAGCCGGGTGCTTAAGTCTAAAAACTCAGTCGTGCCCTGCTTGGTCTCATCGTCAATAGCCGTTTGGTACTTCGCTAGTTGTGCCACATCAGCCTGCAGCAGAAACTTCTTGCGGTAATCCAGGCGCTTGAGCGTCAAATCAAATACGCGCTGGCTAAACGCATCGTCGATTTGCTGAGGCTGGTAATGCGCCTGCGAAAGGCCCTGCACCACGGTGCCAATCACGACTTGCGCTTTGCTAGGTGGGTCTTGCGTGGCTTGGCGCTCATAAAAGCGGTAGGAAGCCAGGCCCAGCAGAGCCGCCGTTAGGCCGGCGTAGGAGCTGAGTGTGAGACGAGTGGGAGCCATGCGCGAGGGAGAGGCAGGAATGAGAAGGAAAGATAGGGTAAAAGGGGCCTGCTTTAGCTAGGGGTAGTCGGCGAAAAAGAGGCAGTTGAAGGACTTGCTTAGCAGCAGCAAGCTGCACCTGGCGGAAGCATTGCTTCTACCAGGGCTGGCTTGACACCCGTTTTGGCTACGGCTACACCCTAAGGTGGCCCAGAATAATGAATTGATTAAGGTTATAGGCCAACCCAAAAGAAGCGCAATTCTGCTACCCCCTTTCACCGGTGTGCAGCGACTCGCTGACCTGCCAGCCCAGCGCCGGGGAAAAGCATTGTGCCAGCAGGCCAGATACGCCCACTGGCCCGTGGCCAGGGCCAGGTAAATGCGCATCAAGCATTTGGGAGATGGTCAGCGCTTTTTCTAAACTATCGCGCTCCGTTTCGGCAAGGGCCAATTGGGCTCGCAACTGCTTGTTTTCCTGCGCCAACGCCTCGCTGCCTGCGGAGTGGGCCGATTCCGCCCGCGCAACGCACACCTAGCGTCCCAACAGCGCCTTACTTATGCTCAGCGGTCTGCGCCACGCGCACCACTGCTTGTCTGTCCTGGTTTACACAGCGTATCGCCTCGGCCCGAAAGTCCGCATCATTCAAGGCGGTGAGTGCTTGCAGAAATTTTTTTTTATACCCAACCTATCAGTGTTGCTTTTTGAATTTCTGTAGCTTATCCCGAAAATGTCACCTATTTAGTGATTAGCACTCACCGGCTAAGTAGTCTTTGCGAGATTATCTAACCTCGCAAAGGCTACTTAGCCGGTGAGTGCTACCCTTTGGGGATTACTGGTTGGGTCAACGCCCCGATGAAGAGTTGGCCTAGACTCCTACTGGCCTTGGCTGATGAGGCCAGCAAATAAGCAGTATATTTACTCGTAATCAAGTAGTTTCGGATGTCCGATTACCTCGACTTCTTTATGGAACAGGCGGAAGCCGGATTCCATATCCAGTTTATTTACGACGTGCCCGCTGGCCGCGTTAGGTTTGTCAATGCTGCTTATCAGACCGTGTTGGGTGGCGACCCGGCCCAGGTTAATGCCGAGTTGCCCGCCTTGCTGGCTCGCCTACATCCAGATGACCGCGCCTTTCTCGGGCGCTACTGGACGCTCTGGGTGCAGGGCCAAATGTCGGACGAGATAGAGATTCGCCTGCTCCGAGAAGGGGCAGCCGACCAGTGGGTTGCCCTAACGCCCTTTTACCAGCAACCGGCAGCGGGGGGCGTGCTGGTCGGCGGCACGCTGCGCGACATCAGCGAGCAGAAGGCCTACCAAGCCAATGCCGACCGCTTCAACGCGCGCAAGAATGCCGCCCTCGAAATCCTCTCTCACGACCTGAGCGGCTCGTTTGCCCAAGTGCAACAAATCGCGGACTACCTGCACCGGGAAGTAAAGGCCCCAGCAGACAGTCGCATCCCGCAGCTGCTACGCGTGCTGAAAACCACCAGTCAGAATAGCATGAATATGATTCGGGGCTTGGTGGCGGTAGAGTTTCTGGCCTCTGCCAACACCGACCTGAAACGGGACCGGGTGGAGGTGGGTGCCGTGCTGGGCGAGTCATTGGACCAGCTGCAACAAGGCGAGGAACTGTTGGGCCACCGCTTTACATATTCCCTACCCGCCGAACCCGTGTACGCCTACCTGGACGTGAATAAGTTCTGCCAGGTACTCATCAATTTGGTTAGCAATGCCTTCAAGTTCACGCCCGACGAGGGCCAGGTAAGCGTCACGGTGGAGGCAGGCCCCGGCTGCGTGCGCTTCCACGTGCGCGACACGGGCATTGGGATTCCGGCAGCGCTACTACCCATCTTGTTCGAGCGGTTCACGCCGGCCCGGCGGCCGGGGCTGCGCGGCGAGCCCACGAACGGCTTGGGCTTGCTGCTCTGTAAGACCATTGTGGAATGGCACCAAGGCACCATTACCGTCGTGAGCACGGAGGGAGTGGGCACCACCTTTACGGTGGAGATACCACAGGCCGAACAATAGCGAGCGAAACCCCTGCTGTTTAGCGATAAGCGATAAGCTTCTGAGAAGTAGCACTGTGTAATGGAATAAAAGAGCTAAAAGCCAGCCATTTCCTACTTGCCCTATTATCTCCTTTTAAGAAGGGTTCCCGAATAACCCTTGACTAAGGATAGGTTGTGGTTTTCGTCTGGCGGGCGCCCGGCGCAGCACTTTTCCAACGTAGGCCGCTCTTTTGGGGCTCGGACGGCACCAAGTCTCTGTTCTGCGTATGCACTTGCAAGTGTGTTACATCTTCCTTGGGTAGAACCGGGGTTACTCTATTCCCTTATGGCTTCCACCCCCTTGCTTGCCGCGAAAGAAGTTCGCTTCCAGTCGCTGTTTGAGCACAGCCCCGAATTGATTCTGTATCAAAATGAGGCCGGCATCATCCTCGACGCCAATCCGGCTTTTCTCGCACTGGTTGGCCTGCCCAAGCCACAAGTACTCCACCGCCCCTATAGCGAGTTTCTGCCTCCCGAAGTGCATGAGCTGTTCCGGCAGAAGCTGCGCGAAGCTTTTGCCACGGGCAAACCGATTCGCTTCGATATGTTTGCCGCGCAGGGCACTAGTGCCCCTCGGCACTGGGACGTGGTGAAGGTTCCGTTGGTGGAGGATGGCCGGGTAGTCGGCGTCCACATGCTCGCTCGTGATATCACCGAAAAGGTGAAAAGCCAGGAGGAAATATTCAAGCAAAATCGCGATTTGCAGCAGTTTACCTATATCGTCTCCCATAATTTGCGTGCCCCCCTGGCCAATGCTTTGGGGCTGGTAAGCCTGCTGGGTGCGGAGGAGGCGGGGTCGCCCTACTTCCTCGAAACCCACGCCCATTTGCAGGCCAATCTGCACCAGCTCGACCAGGTACTGCGTGACATGAACACCATTCTCGCCCTCCGGGACCAGCAGGGGCTGGAAGCTTCGGAACCGGTGGTGCTGGCCGAGGTCTTGAATCAAGTCGTGCAGGGGCTGCACGACGTGCTAAGTCAAGCGGGTGGTACCATCGACGTGCAGATTCCCGAGGGATTTCAGGTGCATGCTACCCGGGCCTACCTGCACAGCATCTTCTTCAACCTCTTATCCAATGCCATCAAGTACCGCGCCGACGAGCGGCCGCTGCACGTGACTATTACCGCGACGGAGCACGCACCGTCGGGCAAGACCCTGGTGGTAGCCGATAACGGCTCGGGCTTTGACCAGGAGCGGGCCGGGGCCAACGTTTTCCAGCTCTACCAGCGGTTCCACGCCCAGCCCGCGGGCCGGGGCGTCGGGCTCTATCTGGTAAAAACCCACGTGGAGAGCATGGGCGGACACATTGACGTGCACAGTCGGGTGGGCGAAGGCACCCGTTTTGTTCTTTTCTTACCTTAATTGCGCCATGCGAACCGTCCTCATTGACGATGACAACACCGCCATCTTTTTGACGAAGCGGCTCTTCCAGCGGGAAGGACTAGGCGAGGACCTGACCGTCTTTGGGTCGCCAGAGAAAGCTGTTACTTTCCTCCGGCAGCAGGCCCTGGCCAGCGGTGCCCTGCCCCAAGTCATTTTGCTGGACCTCAACATGCCCGTGATGAGCGGCTGGGAGGTATTAGAGGCACTCCAGCCCCTGCAAGCCCAGTTGCTGGGACACTGCGCTATTTACATCCTCACCTCTTCGCTGGCTCCCGCCGATATGAATCGCGCCCACGAACACCCCTTGGTGGTAGGGCTCCTGCACAAGCCTTTAGACCGCGCCGAAATTCAAGCCATCCACGCTCGGATACAAGAGGCTTAAGGAGAAAAAGCAGTAGGCAAGGACTTTCAGTGAGGTGGTCGAGTAAAAACAGCCAGTGGCAAGTCTTACCTTCCACTGCTCATGCTCGACAAAACGCCTCCGAGCGGCTCGCCGCTGACCCGCAAGAAATACACGCCCGCTTTCAAAGCTGAGTGCGTGCGCCAGATGGGTGGCCGCTGCGGCCTGCCGAACGGACGTGGCCCGCGCCCAGGACCTGTCACCGGCCTTGCCCGGCCGCTGGCAGCGCCAAGCCTTAGCCGAGGTCGTACTTAGTAGTGCGGAGCGTGACGAGATTAAGCGCCTGCGCGCCGAACTCAAATGTGTGAAGCAGAAGCGCGATATATTAAAAAAAGTCGTGCCTAGTGCCTGCTTTTGGCGTAGGCGCTCCCAACCGCCTCCGTCATGAGTCGTTACCAGTTCATCGAACAAATTGCGGCTACCAAGCCGGTGAAGGTGCTTTGCCGCGTGCTACAGGTTAGTGCCGCTGGTTACTAGCAGTGGCTGAGCCGGGAAGACCGCCCGACGCATAACTGGGAGCCCGCTGTCACCGCGGCTTGCGCGCGTTGAGCACGAGGCCACAACGCACCCCGCACCACCGTAGCCGACCCAGCGGCGGTAGTGGCCGAAAACTTACTGCGTGGTCAGCCGGCCCCTACTGCGCCCAATAAGGTCTGGGTAGGTGAGCCCAGGCACTGGCTAGCTATAGCTGGCCGGGCAACCCCTAGGATAACGCGCAAGCAGAGTTGGGTTGGAGCACCCTCAAACCGAATTGCTGTAATATGGCGGCGTGTTTTCCAGCCTCAAAGAGGCGCAATTGGAAGTAGCCCATTACCTCGATACCTACCTCGACCGACGACACTCCGCGCTCGGCTACTGCTCCCCGCACCAATTCGAGCGCGACTTTCAAATTAATTTATCTTAGCTTACTGTCTGTTTTCACTAGACCATCCCAAGCTTCAATAGTTGTTTACCTAACCCAGCGACCGCACATTCATTCCGCCTTCTTTAGATATTCGCTGTGCGCCTGGCCCCACCGAATCATCTCTAAAATGATGCCCCCAAACGAGTGGCAGTAATCCGTCGGAGTGTATTCAACCAAGACGGGGGTGTCCGGCGTTACTGTGCGCTTAATTAGCTGGTTGGCCTCCATCTCTTTCAATTCGCGCGATAGCATCCGGGTCGTAATGCCGGGGATGCTGCGCTCAATGTCGCGGAAACGCTTATTGCCGTTGCACAGCGAATTGATGATGGGCAGTCGCCACTTGCCCCCCACTACATAAATCGTGTCCTGCAAGGCCTGTACCTCCTGGCGCGGGTTCCGAGGATTGGACAATACTTCCTGGGCCAAGGCCAGCATTTGCTGCTCTTCCATAATGGAGATATCTGGTATACTCTGTGATAGTGATAACAAATATATACCAGGCGACCGATAATTTTGCAGCGTTCAATTAATCAAGCTTTTTATGCAGCATCTAACAGGAAAAGTGGCCCTGGTTACCGGGGGTAACAGTGGTATTGGCTACGCCACCGCCAAGGAATTAAAAGAGCAGGGCGCCGAGGTCATCATTACAGGCCGCCGGCCGGAGGCCGTGGCACAAGCCGCGGCCGAACTAGGCGTGGTAGGACACGTAGCGGACCAAGGGCAAGTAGCTGCCATCGAAGAACTGGCCACCTATGTGCAGGCCAACCACCGGCGCCTAGATATTCTCTTCATCAATGCTGGCATTCTGGACGGGGCCAGCATCGAACAGGCTACGGAGCAAGTGTTCGATAATGTCATTGGGGTCAATTTCAAGGGCGCGTATTTCACACTCAGCAAACTCATTCCCCTGCTCAACGACGGGGCTTCGGTCGTCTTTCTCTCCTCCAACACGGCCCACCTGGATGGGGCTAACTCCTACATTTACTCTTCCAGCAAAGCGGCCCTGAATGCCGTCATGCGCATTGCGGCGGTCGAGCTTGCGCCCCGGCAGATTCGGGTCAACAGCGTCAGCCCCGGGCCGACGCAAACCGAAATCCTGAAAAAGGCCGGCTACAGCGAGGAACAACTCCAAGGCCTCAATCAGTGGATGACGGACCGAATTCCGCTCCGGAAGCTAGGCACTGCTGAGGACGTGGCGAAAATGGTCGCCTACTTCAGTGGCGAAGCCGCCAGCTTTATTACGGGAGCGGAAATTATCATGGATGGCGGCATGAGCCTGAACACCAAGCACTAGTAGGCCTGCTTTTGGCGCTAATGGATAGGTGAGCAGCCCGCTTTTAGTGTCCCAGTCAGCATTGCCTAGGATACTAAAAGCGGGCTGCTGCCTCGTCACCGGCGGCGCGCAATCTGCTGCCGGTGTTCATCGCCCTGCCCGGTGCCAACATTTTGCTCTCGCCGGAAGGGGTGATTGTGAGAGCCAGCAACGACTACCTGGCCGCGACCCTGACCTAGCGGGCAACCCTGGTAGGGCAGTTCATTTTCGACGCCTTTACCAACAACCCGCTGGCCCCCGAAGCCCTGGCTGGGGCACACCCAGGCGCCCCAGCAATACGAAGTACCCGACCCAGGCCAGCCCAGCCAGTTCGTGGAGCAGCACTGGTTGCTGGTTTACGCGCCGGTACACGGCCTCCCACGACCTCAAGACTCCAATTGGCAACACCGATGGCCTGCTGCTCGCGTAAGCAGCTGCTGCCCGAGGCTCAACAGGCGGAGATAGTGCCCCGGATGCTGGTCATGATGCAGGAGTCGGTTGAGCGCTTTCGCCTCACCATCGCCCAGCTTACCAACCTCACCCGCTTGCAGCAGGCGGCTCCATCACGGTCCACAGTGAGCCGGGCGTGGGCTCCACGTTTAGCATCTACTTTTCCGCCTAAGCCCATCTACTCGTAACCTGAATCGTTGCCGGGCTCTTCCCCTCGTCGAATAAGGCGGTTTGGACGGCCTACGCCATGTGTCAGCTAGGTTAAGATGCTACACAGGCCTGCGAAAATGGTATAGAGTGGCGCGGCGCCGAGGCCTGACCTTCGCAGCTACGTAAGCCAAGTTGGTGCGTAGGGTGGCGCTGTTGCCGGAAGCCCTACCGCTATGGTGCGACCTGTATACAAACCACCCTTGCCAGCGTTGCGATTGGCTCGGTATCGAGGATAGACAGCTAACCGGATGACACCCTTTGATGGGGTTCAGCTACTTTACAAAGGGTATGTCTTCAGGCCTACTGGGCCGCGCTGCTGTTGCCTATGAACTACCGCTTACAGGTACTTTTTTCGCTCCTCATCATGGCCGCGGGGCCAGCCGCCGCGCAGACGTTCCCGGTCAGTGGTCGGGTGCTCGACGCCCAAGACCAGTCGCCCCTCATCGGGGCCACGGTGGTGCTTACCCACCTCGCAGCCGACTCGGCCCGCGCCGGCTTGGCTGTCGATGCCACGGGCAGCTTTGCGCTGCCGCCGGTAGCCAGTGGGCCCTATCGCCTGGTGGTGTCGTTTGTGGGCTACCAACCCCTGGCGCGGGCCGTAACGGTAAGTAGCGCGCCGCTCCAGCTGGGTGCCCTGAGCTTGCATACGAGCGGCGTGGTGCTGAAAGGCGTGGAAATAACCGGCCGGGCCGCGGCGGCCGTGCAGAACGGTGACACCGTTCAATACAACGCCCAAGCCTTCAAAACCAACCCCGACGCCAGCGCGCAGGACCTGCTGACGAAGATGCCGGGCGTAGTAGTAGACCCCAGCACGGGCAAGCTCCAGGCGCAGGGCGAGCAGGTGCGGCGGGTGCTGGTCGATGGCAAGGAATACTTTGGGAACGACCCCGACGCGGTGCTCAAAAACCTACCGGCCGAGGCCATCGACAAGATTCAGGTGTACGACCGCGCCTCTGACCAGGCGCAGTTTACGGGCTTCGACGATGGCAACCAACAGAAAACCATTAACATCGTGACCAAACCCCGGTTTCGCAACGGGGAGTTTGGACGGGTGGCGGCCGGTGGGGGCCGCGGCGACGACAACCAAACACGCTACCGCGCCTCGGGCACCGTTAACTCCTTTCACGGCAAGAAGCGCCTCTCCCTCGTGGCGCAGACCAACAACGTGAACGAGCAAAACTTCGGGACCGACGATGGGAGCAAGTCGGCCGGCAGCGGCGGGAGTGCGGGCAGCGGAATTACCACGACTACGGCCGTGGGCCTAAACTACTCCGATGTCTGGAGTAAGAAGACCGATGTGCAGTCGAGCTACTTCTTTAGCCGCAGCGTGAACACTCTCAGCCGCCAGACGGACCGGCGCTTTACCGCCCCCGACTCGCTGGGCCGCACGCTGCGCTACACGGAAAACTCGCTGGCGGGCAGCACGAATATCACCAACCGCTTCAATTTGCGCTTGGAACACAAGTTCGACTCGGCCAACTCGGTGCTGTGGCAGCCGCGCCTTTCGGTGCAGCACACCAACAGCCAGAACCACCTGAGTGGCGCTACCTCCCGCAGTCAGCCTTCCAATGAAACTGTCGGGGAGCTGCGCAGCGCCAACCTCAGCGACTACCGCGCCGACAACCTGAGCCTCACGTTTGGCCAACAGCTGCTGTACCGGCACCGTTTTCGGAAACGCGGCCGCACTTTTTCGCTGGGCCTGAACATGGGCTATAACCCCAGCAACGCGGAGAACTACTTGAACTCGCTTAATGAGGACTACACTTCCTCTACCACGGGCCAGCCGACTACTACCCATACGGACCAGTTTTCGAAGGTAAACCAGACGGGTTGGCAGGGGAGCGCCACGGCCAACTACACCGAGCCGCTGAGCCGCAAAAGCCAAGTGCAGTTCAGCTACACGGCCAACTTTACGCCCTCCTATTCGGATAAGAAAACCTATAACCTGGACGGCACGACCAGCCAGTACTCGGCCCTTAACCCGGACCTGAGCAACGTATTCCAGAACCGCTACCTCGCTAATTCGGGCGAAATCAGCTACCGCTACAGCAGCCGAGGGTTTCAGGGCA
Organism: uncultured Hymenobacter sp.; assembly: GCA_964251335.1. Taxonomy (GTDB): domain Bacteria; phylum Bacteroidota; class Bacteroidia; order Cytophagales; family Hymenobacteraceae; genus Hymenobacter. The sequence continues at coordinate 20,444 of CAXUKA010000009.1, read as the reverse complement.
CGGTGGGCGCGCAGGTGCAGGCGGCCCAGCAGCGTAATGACCAGACCTTTCCGAAGGACCTTACCACGCGCCGCAGCTTTGTGAATGTGCTGCCCAGCGCGCAGCTACGCTACAACTTCTCGAAGCACCAAAACCTGCGCCTGACCTATCGCATGCGCACCGACGCGCCGAGCATTAGCCAGCTCCAGGAAGTGGTGAACAATGCTAATCCGCTGCAAATCACGACCGGTAACCCCAACCTGCGCCAGGAGAATACCCATACCCTGGCCATCCGCTATTCCTCGGCCAACGTGGAGCGCTCGACGTCCTTCTTCACGCTCATTAGCAGCTCCTTTACGGCCCACAACATCACCAACAGCACCACGGTGCTCACGCAGTCCACCGCGATTGGGGGCGTTGTAGTGCCGGCGGGCGGGCAGATTACGCGGCCCGTTAACCTGGACGGCTTGTATTCGGTGCGCACGTTTAGCAACTACACGCTGCCGCTGAGTTTTGTCAAGTCAAATCTGAACCTGAACGCTAATGTGAGCTTCACCCAGACGCCAGGCCTGGTATCGGTTGGCAGTGAAAAAACCCCGCAAATCAACTACAGCCGCACCCCCAGCTTTGGGCTCGGCGCCGTACTCAGCAGCAATATCAGCCCCGCGCTGGACTTCACCCTCTCCTCGAACTCCAGCCAAACCTACGTGCGCAACAGTACCCAGACGACGGCCGACCGCTCGTATTTCCGGCAGAATACCACCCTGCGCTTCAGCTGGATTTTTTGGAAGGGCATTTCCGTGCAGTCGAACGTGAACCACACGGCCTACACCGGCCTATCGGCGGGCTACAATCAGCACTACATTCTCTGGAACGCCTCGCTGGGCAAAAAGCTGTTTGCCCGACAGCAGGCCGAAATCAAAGTCTATGCGTTCGACATTCTGAAGCAAAACAACAATATCACGCCCAACCAAACGGCCGCCTATGTCGAGGATGTGCGCACCAATATCTTGACGCGCTACCTGATGCTGATGTTTACTTATAACATCCGCAACTTCCCAGCCGGGTCCTAACAATTTGGCTGGAATAAGTTTATGTCCAACCTTGGAAAAAGCCAGGTGAGCAACCCCAGGTACTTGACAAGCGTCATCACTAATCCAATTATAGGGAGTCCCCACGTCGCTAAGGAGTCAGTAATCGAGTAGCTGAGTCACCGCGTTGCCCAATTAGCTACCTGCCTCGGTCAGGGTAGCGCAGATAAATGTTTGAAGAGGAGGTATCATTAAAGCGAGTTGATAAAACAAAGCCTGTGCAATACCTATAGATAGGTGTTGCGCTGCCAGGGGGCGACTACTTTCGCCGCATACCCTACGGCTTTTTGCTATGTCCCCTGTTTTCGGCTATCTGCCACGCCAACTCGCCCTTCGTTTCTGGGCAGGGGTAAGGCTGGTAATTGGCCTGCTAGTAGCCAATTCTACCCTCGCCCAGGTGCCCCGCGCCGCCCATCCTCTCAGCGACGGAGCCGGAGCCTACGCCACCCACCAGTATCGCGACTTATTCCGGGAAAACGGCCACGCGCCGGCGGCCAGCGCGGCCAAGATTGCGGCGGCCTTCCAGCAGCTTTTTCACGGCGACAGTACCCAAACCATCTACTTCGCGGATGGGCGCAATGCCGATGGTCCGCTGGCCTACGTGAGCGACCTGCCGCACCACGATATCCGTAGCGAGGGCATGTCTTACGCCATGATGATTACGGTGCAGCTTGATAAGAAAGCCGAGTTTGACGCGCTCTGGAACTGGGCTTTGGCCAAGATGTACGTCCGCGACCCAGCCCACCCGTCGGAGGGGTATTTCAACTGGTCGCTGCGGCCCGACGGCACGCCCACCGAGGAAACGCCTGCTCCCGATGGCGAGGAATACTTTGTGATGGCGCTCTACTTTGCCTCGGGCCGCTGGGGCGATGGCCAGGGCATCTACGACTACAAGGCCTGGGCCGATAAAATTCTGACTACCATGCGCCATCACCCGCTCAAGTCGGGGCCAACGCGCTACGGCGTGCGCAATATCCACGCGATGGTGAATGAGGAAACCAAGATGATACGCTTCGTGCCGGGCGTCGAGCGCGGCACGTTTACTGACCCATCGTACCACCTGCCGGCTTTTTATGAGCTGTGGGCCCGCTGGGGCCCAGTGGCCGACCGCCCCTTCTGGGCCGCCGCGGCCGATACCAGCCGGCGTTTCTTCGGCCGGGCCACTGACCCGCGTACCGGCCTGGCGCCCGACTACGCCAACTTCGACGGCACGCCCTACGCCACGCCGCGCAATAAGAACTCGGCCACGTTCTCATTCGACTCGTGGCGCACGGCCAGTAACTGGTCCGTCGATTGGGCCTGGTGGCACAAGGCCCCGCAGGAATCTGTGCTCAGCAACCGCATCCAGGCGTTTTTTGCGTCGCAGGGCCTCAGTACCTATGGCTGCCAGTACACCCTGGCCGGCGAGCAGCGCGACCCGCGCCACGCCGGCGGCCTGGTAGCCACCAATGCCGTGGCGAGCCTGGCCGCCACCCAGCAGCCGTTGGCCCACGATTTTGTGGAGGAGCTCTGGCGGGCTCCCGTGCCGCACATCTGGGTCGAGCGCTACTACGATGGTCTGCTGCACCTTATGAGCCTGATGCATTGCAGCGGCACCTACCGCATTTATCCGCCCAAAGGCGTCGCCCACCAGCAGAAAACCCCTTCGACAACTCACCGATAATGAGACTGAAAACATTGTTTTTCGCTTTTGTCGCCGCCGTGTTTCAGCACCCGGCCGCGCAGGCGCAATCCATTACCCTCACCAATCCTATCCTGTCCGGATTTTACCCCGACCCCAGCATTGTGCAGGTGGGAGCCGATTATTATTTGGTCAATTCCACGTTTGCCTACTTCCCCGGCATTCCGGTTTTTCATAGCAAAGACCTCAAGAACTGGCAGCAGGTGGGCAACGTCATCAGCCGGCCTTCGCAGATGACTTTTCTGGGCGACCGCATGACGCGGGGTTTGTTTGCGCCGGCCATCGACTACCACAACGGCACGTACTACCTCACCTGCACGCTCATCGACCACAAGGGCAACTTCGTGGTGACGGCCAAAAACCCGGCCGGCCCCTGGAGCGACCCGGTGTTTCTGCCCGAGGTGAAGGGCATCGACCCCTCACTGTTTTTCGAGGATAACAAGGCCTACGTCATCTATAACAGCGACCCGCCCGACAACAAGCCACTGTACTCGGGGCACCGCTCCATCAAGATTTACGAGCTTGACCCGCAAAAGCTGCACGTTATCGGGGAGGAGAAAATGCTGGTCAACGGCGGCGTGGATTTGAGCAAAAAACCCGTCTGGATTGAGGGGCCGCACATTATGAAAACCCACGGCTGGTACTACCTCTACGCGGCCGAGGGTGGCACATCGGTCAACCATTCGGAGGTGGTTTTTCGGAGTAAATCGGTTTTGGGGCCATTTGTGCCCTACGAGCACAACCCCATTCTGACCCAGCGCGACTTGCCCAACGACCGGAAAAACCCCATCACCTCGGCCGGGCACGCGCAGTTTGTACAAGGGCCTGATGGGCAGACTTACGCCATATTCTTGGCGGTGCGGCCCTACGAGGACAATTACTACAACACAGGCCGCGAGACGTTTATCGCGCCCGTGACGTGGCAGAATGACTGGCCGATTATCAACCCCGACAGCAAGGAAATCCAGTATAGCTACACCCGCAAATACCCCGAGGTAAAGCAGCCGAAGGCGCTGCCGCAAAGCGGCAATTTTGCCTATACTTTGACATTCGACAAGGCACTCGACCCGTCGTTGCTATTCCTACGCACCCGCGACAGTACCAGCTACACACTCAGCAAAGCCAACAGCCTTACCCTGAAACTGAAGCCTGAAACCTGCGCTGAGCTGGGCAACCCCGCCTTCATCGGCAAGCGCCAGCAACACCTGCGATGCAGCGCCGAAACCGAGCTGACCTTCGCCGCCAAGGCCGAAAACGAGCAGGCCGGCTTGGTGATTTTTCAGAACGAGCAGCATTTCTACTACCTCTGCAAGTCACTGGTGGCCAATAAGCCGGTTATCCAGCTTTTTAAAAGCGGAGCCGAAAAGCAGCCGCTGGAGTTACTGGCCCAGTTACCCCTAAGCGCCACTACGGGCAAGGTACAGCTGCGCATCAACGCCGAAGGCGATACGTACCGCTTCGAGTTTGCCGAGACGCCGCAGCAGTGGCGCACACTCAAGGATAAAGTGGATGCCCGGTTTCTAAGCACGCAGGTAGCGGGCGGCTTTATCGGCTGTCTGTTTGGGATGTACGCCACCTCGTCGGGCCAGCCGACTACCAATGCGGCGGCCTTTAAGTACTTGAAATACGAGGGGCACGACGCGGTTTATCAAAAGCCTTAAGCAGGATTTGGGCTCCGGCGCGCCCGGATAGAAAGGCATTTTATAATCCGTACGAACAATGAAGTGGTCTGGTAAAAACCGACAGCAAGAGGAGGCTTTCAGCTCGCAGGGTAGTGGCAAGCGGTGCTTGGTATTGCAAGTGGCAAGCTTGTACTTATTGACCCTCAGCTTCTTGTGCCTGCCTACTACGACCTTGGCCCAAGTCGCGCAAGCCCACAATCCGATTGTGTTTGCCGATGTGCCGGATATGGCCATGATTCGGGTCGGGAAGACCTATTACATGAGCAGCACCACCATGCACATGAGTCCGGGGGTGCCCATCATGAAATCTACCGACCTGGTAAACTGGCAGTTGGTGAGCTATGCCTACGATACCCTAGCCAACGTCGATGCTCTTAATCTGGCCAATGGCAAAAGCACCTACGGGCGCGGGTCGTGGGCCAGCAGCCTGCGCTACCACCAGGGCACGTACTACGTCAGCACCTTCGCCCAGACTACGGGCAAGACCTACATCTACTCCACCCGGAACATTGAAAAAGGTCCCTGGAAAGCCTCGTCTTTCTCGCCAAGCCTGCACGACCATTCCCTGTTTTTTGATGATGACGGCCGCGTGTACATGGTGTATGGCCAGGGCAAAATCCAGCTGGCGGAACTGAATGCGGAGGTTTCGGGCCTGAAGCCTGGCACGACTTCGCGAGTGCTCATCGAGAATGCCAGCGCCCCGGCCGGCTCCGCCATCAACCTGCCGGCAGAAGGCTCGCAGCTGTTTAAGGTCAACGGCAAATACTACCTATTCAACATCACCTGGCCGCGCGAAGGCATGCGCACGGTCGTTGTGCACCGGGCCGATAAAATCACCGGTCCCTACGAGGGGCGGGTGGCCTTGCAGGATTTGGGCGTGGCCCAGGGCGGGCTCATCGACACGCCCACCGGCGAGTGGTATTCGTATTTATTCCGCGATTTTGGGGCGGTGGGCCGTATTCCATACCTGGTGCCGGTGCAGTGGGTCGATGGCTGGCCCGTGCTGGGCACGGCGGGTAAAGTGCCTCAGTCGCTGCCGCTACCGGCCAATAAAAGCCTAATTCCGGGCCTGGTCGCTTCCGACGAATTTACGCGCCGCCCGGGCGAACCAGCCCTGCCCCTGGTGTGGCAATGGAACCACAACCCCGACAACCCGCACTGGTCCGTAACCGCTCGCCCCGGCTACCTCCGCCTCACCACTGGGCGGGTCGACACGTCCTTCCTAATGACTCGCAATACCTTGACCCAGCGCACTATTGGGCCGGTTTGCGCCGGTGCCACGGCCCTCGACGTGGCTAACCTAAAGGATGGCGACTTTGCTGGCCTTGGCGTGTTGCAGCGGCGCTACGGCTTAGTGGGTGTGCAAGTCAGTGGGGGCGCAAAGGCTATCGTCATGGTAAGCGCCGAATCGGAAAAACCCGTTGAAATTCAGCGCTTACCCCTCACTCAAAACCGGGTGTATTTCAAAGTAGCGTGTGATTTCACCGACCGCCGCGATGTCGCGACGTTTTTCTATAGCCTCGATGGCAAGGCCTGGCTGCCGGTGGGCCAGCCGCTCAAAATGGCTTACACGCTGCCGCATTTTATGGGCTACCGGTTCAGCTTGTTCAACTACGCAACCAAGACGGCGGGCGGGTACGCCGATTTCGACTACTTCCACATTACCGACCAGCCGGCTAAGTAGAATTTAAAAATGATAATGCGCTGCCTGAAATTTTGCGTGTTGCTGCTGGCTCTGGCGGGGTTTTGCCCGCCGGCCCACGCTCAGAATCCATTCATCACCAGCCAATTCACAGCCGACCCATCGGCGCGGGTATTTGGCGACCGGGTGTACGTGTATCCATCGCACGACATTCCGTGCGGGCCGGGCCGGGGGCGCATCGGCTGGTTTTGCATGGAGGACTACCACGTTTTTTCCTCCGCCAACCTCACCGACTGGACCGACCACGGCGTCATCGTGACCCAAAACAAGGTACCCTGGGTGAAGCCCAACAGCTACAGCATGTGGGCCCCCGACTGCATTGCCCGCAACGGCAAGTACTACTTCTACTTCCCGAGTACCCCGCGCGATACGGCCACCGGCAAGGGCTTTACTATTGGCGTGGCCGTGGCCGATGCGCCCACCGGGCCGTTTGTACCGCAGCCCGCCGCCATCAAAGGCGTGCATGGCATCGACCCCAACGTGTTTATCGACCGCGATGGCCAGGCCTACCTCTACTGGTCGCAGAGCAACATCTACGCCGCCAAGCTGAAGGCGAATATGCTGGAGCTAGCCTCGGAGCCCGTGACGCTGGGCACACTGCCCACGCAGGGGTTAAAGGAAGGTCCGTATCTGTTTGAACGCAACGGCATTTACTACCTCACCTACCCGCACGTAGCCAACAAAACCGAACGCCTCGAATACGCCACCAGCACCTCGCCGCTGGGGCCGTTTCAGGTGAAAGGGGTGCTAATGGACGAGTCGCCGACCGGTTGCTGGACCAACCACCACTCCATTATCACTTTCAAAAACCAGTGGTACCTGTTTTACCACCACAACGACCTGTCGCCGGCGTTTGACAAAAACCGGTCGGTGCGCGTGGATAGCCTGTTCTTTAATCCCGACGGTACCATCCGCAAAGTGACTCCCACCCTGCGCGGCGTGGGCCTGACTGATGCCCGGCAGAAAATTCAGTTGGACCGTTACAGCCGCCTCAGCACCACCGGGGCCACCATCGCCTTTCTGGACACGACGAATAAATTTCGAGGCTGGAAAACTGTGTTCACCAATGGTACCGGCTGGGTGCAGTACAACGGGATAAGTTTTGGCCAGCAAAAGCTCCGCACGGTTACACTTCGGGGCGCCTCAGTGGCCGGGGCCACGGTGCAAATCCGGCTCGATAATGCTCAGGGTCCTCTCATCGCCCAAGTACTGGTGCCGAAGGGAGATACTTGGCAAGACGTGAAGGCTCCCATAACGCTCTTTAAACCTGGAGAGCACACGCTTTTTGTGGCCCCGAAAGGCAGCGCCGCAGTTGAGATTGACTGGGTTCGATTTGAATAGGCTACGCACACTTTTGGTCACAAAAACCAAAAACGATTGTCATGCTGAGCGCAGCGTAGCGGAGTCGAAGCATCTCTACCGCTTCGTTGCGACGGCGCTGATTACTAATTCGGTAGAGATGCTTCGACTCCGCTGCGCTCAGCATGACCTGAGACCTGACGACTTCCTAAACAGCTTCAATATTAAGAGTCAGTTATTTTATGAGAAGATTATCCGCGCTGTACTTTTTTGCCTCCTTAAGTTTACTGTTGAGCACGGAGGCTGCGAGCCAGCAGCGGCCGAAGGTGGCGCCCGTGTCGCCAGCGGCCGCAAAAACCGGTCGGGAGCGTATCTGCATCAGCGAGGGCTGGAAATTCTACCGCTACGACTCGCCCGAAAAAGCCGACAGCCTGCGCTACGACGTGCGCCCCGAGGTGCGCAACGAGCAGGATAGCAAAGCCGCCGACTCGCGCCCTACGGAGGCCGTGGCAGTGGCCGCCAGTCGCAACGTGCTCAAGTCATGGGTTTTGCCTTCGGGCAATGACTTCGTGCGTGACCCCACTAAGCGGCACACGCGGCCGGCTGGCAATCCGGGCGGCGACTTTCCATTTGTGCAGGCGGGCTTTAATGACCAAGCCTGGGAAGGCGTGGATTTGCCGCACGACTGGGCCATTAAGGGGCCATTTTACGTGGGTGAGGGCACTATCATCGGCGGGGGAATGGGGCGGCTGCCGGTGCAGGGCGTGGCGTGGTACCGTCGCAAGCTCGACATTCCGGCCGCTGATGCAGGCAAAAAAATATACCTCGACGTGGATGGGGCCATGTCCTACGCCATGGTATGGCTGAACGGCCAACTGGTGGGCGGCTGGCCCTACGGATATTCATCTTGGCGGCTCGACCTCACGCCCTACCTGCGGCCGGGCGGCACTAACCAGCTGGCCATTAGGCTAGACAACCCGCCCAGCTCGTCGCGCTGGTACCCCGGCGGCGGCCTCTACCGCAACGTGTGGCTGACCAAAACCAACCCCGTGCACGTGGGCCAGTGGGGCACTTTTGTCACGACGACCCACGTGAGCAAGGCCGCCGCTACCATCCAGCTGGCCGTGGCCGTCGCCAATACTAGTAAAGCCGCTACCAGCGTGGATGTTGCTACTGAAATTTACTTACTGAACACCAACGGCGAGCGCACCGGCCAGCCACTAGCCCGCATTCGTGCTGCCCAGGCCAGCGTGCGAGCCGGCGCGACCGATACGCTACGCGGGTCCGTGGTACTAGCCAATCCGAAGCTCTGGGGCCCGCCGCCCACGCAAGCCCCTAACCGCTACGTGGCCGTTACTACCGTATCAGCCCAAGGCAAAATGCTGGACACTTACGACACGCCTTTTGGCATCCGCGAAGTTCGGATGGATGCTGATAAAGGGCTGTTTGTGAATGGAGAGCGAGTATTTATTCAAGGTGTAAACCAGCACCACGACCTTGGGGCGCTTGGGGCGGCGTTTAATGTGCGAGCCGCCGAACGCCAATTGCTGCTGTTGCGCGAGATGGGCTGCAACGCCATCCGCCTGTCGCACAACCCGCCCGCGCCCGAGCTGCTCGACCTTACCGACCGGCTGGGTTTCCTAGTGATTGACGAGATTTTCGACTCGTGGGAATTGAAAAAGACGCCCCTCGATTTTCACCTCATCTTCCCCGACTGGCACGAGCAGGACTTGCGCGCCCTGATACGCCGCGACCGCAACCGCCCCTCGGTTATCCTTTGGAGCTTCGGCAACGAGGTGGGCGAGCAGTACACCGGCGAGCAAGGGGCCGCCGTAGCCCGCGAGCTGTACCGCATCGCCAAGCAGGAAGACCCCACCCGCCTTACTACGGTGGCCATGAACTACGCCAAGCCCGACATGCCGCTGCCCGCCGTGCCCGACGTCATCAGCCTCAACTACCAGGGCGAGGGCATTCGCTACGACGGGGCCTACGTGGGCCTCAAGGGCATTACCACGCCGCCGTTGTTTCCGGCGTTTCACCAGAAGTTTCCCGGCAAGCTCATCCTCAGCAGCGAAAACGCCTCGGCCCTGAGCAGCCGCGGCGACTTTCAGTTTCCGGTGTTTGCCGGCAATAGCGCGCCCGTGCGCAACGGCCAGGGGGGCAACCCCAAAACCCAGCAGGTCAGCGCCTACGAGCTGTATTCAGTAGGCTTCGGCTCGTCGGCCGACAAGGTATTTGCCTCGCTCGAGCAGCACCCCTACGTGGCCGGCGGCTTCGCCTGGACGGGCTGGGACTACCTCGGCGAGCCCACGCCCTACTACTCGGCACGAAGTTCCTACTCGGGCATCATCGACCTGGCCGGCTTTAAGAAGGAGCGCTTCTACCTCTACCAAGCGCACTGGCGGCCTGATTTCCCGATGGCTCACATCCTGCCCCACTGGAACTGGCCCGAGCGCACTGGCCTAGTGACGCCCGTGCACGCATTCACCTCCGGCGACGAGGCCGAGCTATTCCTCAACGGTAAGTCCTTGGGCCGCAAAAAGAAAGCCCAATACGAATACCGCCTGCGCTGGGACAACGTGGTGTACGCCCCCGGCGAGCTAAAAGTAGTAGCCTATAAAAACGGCCAGCGCTGGGCCGAAGACGTGGTGAAAACCACCGGCGCGCCCACCACTGTGCAGCTCACCACCGACCGCGCTACCCTCCGCGCCGACGGCCAGGATTTGGCCTTCATCACCGTGCAGCTCACTGATAAAAACGGCCTGCCCGTGCCGGATGCGATGAACACCCTCACCTTCAGCCTAGAAGGCCCCGGCGAAATCGTAGCCACCGACAACGGTGACACGGCCAGCATGGTCTCCTTCTCCTCCCCGGTCCGCACCGCCTTCAATGGTAAATGCCTAGTCATCGTGCGCGCCAAAAAGGGCCAACCAGGTACAATTAAGCTGCGAGCGCAGGCTAGCGGCTTGACTGAAGCGACCTTAGGATTCTCATCACAATGGGGCGGAAAAGGACACTAAACTAGCCCGATAGTCGAAGCGAAGAAGCGCTTAGGTTGGCGTAATGGCTGCCAGCCAAGCTTGTATTTTAGGCGCTTCAGTTAGGCTGCTCATCTTCGTGGCCACCCAGCCGCTGCTGCCTAACGCTGCACTTGCGTTCGCAACGTTCAAGCAGGCTGGCAGATTAGGACAACTTTTATAACCGCACTTTTTGGCGAGAGAACATCATTTATTAACATAATAATATTATCAATATATTTATATTATATTGCAAGGCCAGTGCCTGCTGTGATGACTATACAACAACTGGTAACGGTCTTCAACGAGGCTTCGCCCTTCGGCCCAGCGCTGGGAGAAATCAGGCAGCAATCGCTTTGTTCACTTACCCGACGCAGATTAAGGCTTTGGGGTGCAGGTATGCTCAACTATTGCTGTCTAGTAAATCCGACAGCGGGAGCTGCCCCACTTAGCAAAAACAGTGGAAGCAACCACAGGCCGCTGTCCTCATACCAACCAGCGCGAAGCGTTCTCACTCATGAAACCTGAGGTAAGACTTTTTAAAATTGTGGTAGCTGGGCTAGCTATTTGGTCACTAGTTCGCTTGGCCTTTCTATTTTTTCACGCCTTATGGGAAGCCCGTACCTACTCGGCCTATGGCTACTATGACCCGACCGTTTTTGTCATTGTCGGGGTGCTCCTACTGCCGCCCGTCCTATTAATGCTACGGTATCTTGTGAGGTATATGCGCAAGACGTTTACCAGACGGTAGTGGCTGTTTCGCCGTGGCTCCGTAAACATAGGGGGCATAGGTGCAATATTATAAGCCAAGCTTTTGCGCCGCATTATGCTGGCGAATGTTGTCGAGGCGGGTGTAGCGACGAATCATGTCCGTGGTCTTGTGCTTGGTCTGGTTCATCACTTCGGCATCGTCGGCCCCATTGAGCTTGGCAATGGTCACAAACGAAGCCCGCAAGGAGTGAGCCGTGTAGGGCACGCCCAAGCGCAGTTGCACAATTTCGTTTAGGCTAAAAGTGCTCAGCCGCCGGTGACTCAGGCGCTGCCCCTTGTGAAAAGATAAGAACAATGGGCCGCTCGTGCGCCCGTGTTGGTGCAACAGTTCCAGCCAGTCCTTCACTGCCCGCACTGGGCAGCTGCGCCGGGCGGGCGCAAAGAAGATGGCTTTTTCTTCGGCCTCGCCTTTTTGGTTGGTTTTGCTCTTGGGCAGTTCCACCACCAGCCCATCCTCGTCAAAGCGCAGGTGGACTAGGTCGAGGCTGGCCAGCTCATCGCGGCGGAACGCGCCCGCCAAGCCAAGTAACAGCAAGGCCCGGTCGCGCACACCGTCTGGCCGCGCCGTATCGATGCTATTCACCACGCGTTTGAAATAGGCGAGCGTGAAAGCGGGAGCCTGCTTTTGCTTGACGCCTTTCTCGCGACTGATGCCTTCGAGCAGCGTCTTAAACTGGCGGTTGTCGGTGGGCGTCGGGAAGCCCGCCAGCTGGTGGGCCTTACTTACGGAAGCGCAGTGGCGCTGAATGGTAGCCACCTTTTTGCCGGCCTCGGCGAGCGAGGTCACAAAAGCGGCCATTGTCAGTACATCGGCGGGAAGCGACTCGCGCTGGTGTTCGCGGCACCAGGCGGTGAAGCGGCGCCAGTCGCCGGCGTAGGCAAGCTGCGTATTAGCCGCCCCTTGCTGACCTGTGTTGACGTAGCGGGCACCGGCTTCGGCATAGTCGTCGATGTGACGCGCCGCGCCGATAGCCTGAGAGGCAGCAAGACTGGGAAGCGTTTTCATAAGCAGATTGACGCCCGACGGTAAGCCATCCGAACGGAGCAATAAAAAGAGACGCTCAAAAGTACATCAATTTTACCCTCGATAAGTAAGGCTTATCAGGAGTAATCTTTATAAAAATCTACAAAAATTGCTTTTGTACAAATTTATTGTAAAAATTATATTTTTACTTTAATAAGTACTATTTATCAAACTTAGTGTCCAATAGCTGCTTTTAGACTGATGAGATACCTATATAATATAGGAGTAGCGGCCAACTCCAAAATCGACTAAATAAGGAGCCGTTTTAATTCACCGCTCAACTTGGTGCCCAAAAACCTTACCTCTCGGCACCAAAGTAAAAAACGTAATTTCGACTGTATTTACCCCCAAGATGCGGTGGTGGATTACTGGAAAGCGATTTGGCTGACATGGACCGTGGAAAGTAAAACATGCCGCCGACTGCTTTCACTGAATTAAAAGGCTTCCCCACGTGGGCCGGCTGCAAGCTTAGTCCGAGCACCTGTTCCAAGTAAACAGCGGAACTAGCTGTATTTACCGCCCCATTCAATTTCATAACTGCCTCCACGCCCTGAGTTGAGCGCGCGGCTACCACCAGCACGTTTGGGCCGTTGCGCAGTGGCACAGCCGCGCCCACCCGTTGCTCACCTGAGGCGCGGCCGCAATCTGTATGACATCCCCGAAGCTGCTCTAGCTTCCACAAGTCCCTAGCAGCTACTTTTGAAACTACGAGTGCTCGCTGCTACACTACCTTTTTTCCCACCCATGACTACCTCTTGCCCGACTGTTCGGCTGGCTGCTTGCGCTGCCGTCGCCTTGCTCAGCTCCTTTCAGCCCCGACTACCGGCCGAACCGGTTGCCGATGCCTGGCAAAACCTATTCGACGGCAAAACGCTGAAGGGTTGGAAACGACTGGCGGGCACCGCCGAGTACACCGTCGAAAACGGGGCCATCGTGGGCACGGCTGTGCCAAATTCGGGCAATACATTTTTGGTGACGGACAAAGAATACGGAGATTTTGACCTGGAGCTGGATGTCAAGATTGACAGTCCGCTGAGCAATTCGGGTGTGCAGACGCGCAGCCATTTCAACTCGCCAGCTCAGCCGGGCAAGGTATACGGGAGGCAGGTCGAAATTGACCCCTCGGCGCGCAGCTGGTCGGGCGGCATCTATGACGAGGCCCGGCGCGAGTGGCTCTACCCCCTCGACCTGCACCCGCAGGCTAAAACGGCCTTCAAAGTAGGCCAGTACAACCACGTGAAAGTAGAGTGCCTCGGCAACGAAACGAAAACCTGGATTAACGACGTGCCCGTGGCCTACGTGGTGGACCCGGTGGACCCCACGGGCTTTATTGGCTTGCAGGTACACGGCATCACCGATGCGGCCCAGGCCGGCCAGAAGGTATATTTCAAGAACATTCGCCTCAGAAAAGCAGTGCAGCCAAGTGCTTTTCCGGCCGATGTGTACGTGGCCAATTTTATACCCAACTACTTGAGCACTTATGAGCAGCAGCACGGCTGGCAGTTGCTCTTTGACGGAAAAACCAGCCAGGGCTGGCGTAGCGCCAAGGGTTCGGCATTCCCGGCACAGGGCTGGCAAGTAGCCGATGGAACAATGACGGTATTACCCTCAGAGGGCAAGGAGGCGGCCAACGGCGGTGACATCATCACCAACGCCGAGTACCGGGCGTTCGACTTGTCGTTTGAATTTAAGTTGACGCCGGGGGCTAACAGTGGAGTGAAATACTTCGTGACGCTGGCCGAACAAACCGACGGCTCGGCCATCGGGCTGGAGTACCAGGTGCTCGACGACGCGCTGCACCCCGATGCCAAGCTCGGTCGCGACGGCGACCGCACGCTGGCCTCGCTCTACGACCTCAAAACGGCCGCCAAGCCGGCGCGTTTCATACACCCCATCGGCGAGTGGAATGTGGGCCGCGTGGTAGTGTACCCCAATAACCATGTCGAACACTACCTCAACGGCGTGAAAGTGCTGGAATACGAACGCGGCTCGGCCGAATTTCGCAATCTAGTGGCGCAGAGTAAATACCATATCTGGCCAAATTTTGGCGAGGCCCTGGCCGGCCACCTGCTGCTGCAAGACCACGGCAACCGGGTTTCGTTCCGCAGCATCAAGCTCAAGGAGTTGAAGTAAAAACCGTTGTCATGCTGAACGCAGTGAGGTATCTCTACCGCTTCTCCTAGGCCGCTCAACGGTGCAGTAGAAATGCTTCGACAAGCTCAGCACGACAGACGTTTTCTGGTTTAGTTAATTCAGAAACAAGTCTATTCTGAAAAACACGCGCTATTCTCATTCCCAAACTCCCACCCAAATTCTACTATAACATGTCGCAGCCCCGTCGTCTTTTTTTGCAGCAAATGGCCCTGGCGAGCGCGGGCGCTTTGGTGCCGCGCGTGAGCTGGTCAGCCAGCAGCTACAAGCGCATTATCGGGGCCAACGACCGGGTGCGGGTCGGGGTTATTGGGTTTTCGGACCGCCACCGCAACTCCCATCTACCGTGTTTTTTAAACCACTATAAGGCGCTGAATTTCGACGTAGTAGCCGTATCCGATATCTGGAGCAAGCGCCGCGCCGAAGGAGCGGCCGTGTGGCAGGAAAAGATGCAGCACTCGGTGGCCGCCTACCGCAACAACGACGAGCTCTATGCCAGCAAAAGCGTGGATGCCGTGTTCATCGGCACCGCCGACTTTCAGCATGCGCTGCACGCCATCGAAGCCGTGCAGGCGGGCTGCGATGCCTACGTAGAAAAGCCATTTGCCGAAACGATGGCCGACAATCGGGCCGCCCTCAAGGCCATTAAAGCCTCGAAGCAAATCGTGCAAATCGGCTCGCAGCGCCGCAGCGGGGCCAACTACCAGGCCGCCGAGCAGTTCATCAAGGCTGGCAAATTCGGCCCCATCACGATGGTCGAGTTGACTTGGAACGTGAACCAGCCCGGCCGCTGGCGACGGCCTGAGCTGGTAGCCCAGCTACGCGAGGCCGACGTGGACTGGAAGCGCTTCCTCATGAACCGCCCTACCGAAGTCTACGACCCACGCAAGTACCTGGAATACCGCCTGTTCTGGCCCTACTCTTCAGGCCTGCCGGGCCAGTGGATGAGCCACCAGATTGATACCGTGCATTGGTTTACGGGCCTGCCCCACCCGCGCAGCGTGGTGGCCAATGGCGGCATTTACGTGTGGAAAGATGGCCGCCGCAACTGGGACACCATCACAGCAGCTTTCGACTACGGCCCGGCCAACGACCCGGCCACGGGCTTCCAGGTTACGTTTGCCTCACGCATGCACAACGGCGACGAGCACCCGGCCGAGATTTATTACTCCAACGGCGGCGAACTGAACCTGATTACCAACCGCGTATCGCCCACCGGCGGCCTCACCAAGCAGTTTGCCGATGCCATGCACCTGCCGCCTAATCTGCTGCCCGAAGTAAGCCTGGCCAACACAGAAACCGTGGTCACATCGGCCAATACAGGCGGCGATTTGCTCACTTCCAACCACATCCGCAATTGGATGGAATGTGTGCGCAGCCGCCGCCAACCCAATGCGCCCGTCGAAGCTGGCTACAGCCACTCCATCGCCAACATTATGACCACCGCGGCGGCACACACCGGCCTCAAGGCCACCTTTGACGAGCGTACCCAGGAGGTGCTCGTGGGAGGGCAAGTATTTAGCTACTAAGAGGTAACAGCTTGAGGTGGCCCGAGGTAATTCTTTATCCTAATGGCTGAACCGCTGGTTCGCCTTCTTTTCGGAAGGTACCCGGCGAAATGCCCATGACCTTACGGAACAACCGGATAAAGTATTTCGCATCGTCAAACCCCAGCGCATACGCTACCTCATTGACGGTGAGCTCAGAATGAGCCAATAAGCGCTGGGCCTCCTGCATCACTTGTTGCTGGATGTGATACGTCACGGGAAAGCCAGTAACCATTCTGACCGTATCATTTAAATGACTGACGGTAATATGCAGCTTGTCGGCAAACTCGGCTGGTCTGCTCAATCGCTTATCATGCTGACGAAGAAGCTGTTTAAATGACTTGGTGATATTTATGCTACGGGCCGAGTGCTTGCTAAGGCCAGACTGCTCTACGGCTAAGTAAGCGGCGGCCAGTTGATAAACAAACGCCGTTGCCAGATGCTGTAGCACGGGCTGGCGAAAAAGCTGAGTGGGCTCATTTTGCACAACCTGTAGGTGCTGTAGAAGCAGGACAAAGCTGGTAGCCTGCTCCGGTGACAACGGCACGAGGATAACTTCCGAGAGGCATTGGTCGAGCACATCTCGAAGCTGCTGCTCAATAAAAGAGGGCTCAAAGGCAAAGTACCAGCCCTGCTCCATACTGGCCGCATTAATTTGATGAATCTGGCCCGGATACGATAGGTAAAGGGATGGCTCAGGCAAGTGAACTTGCCGAAAATCGACCTCCATTTCCAAGCGGCCTTTTTCTAACAGCACACAATAATAGAAGTCATGCCGATGGGGCTCCGCGCTTTCATAGGCAGCAGACGAGGGCTTGCTTCCGCCAAAAGGAGCAAGGTAAACGCCTGAAAACCGGTCATCCATTCGATGAATCGGTATGCTATCTTTCTTGCTCATAGACCGTATTTTCGCATTATTTGATTGCCAAAACCCCTACTCCTTCTGCCAGATAAGCTTCCTGTAGGCCTGCGCTCGGCTGACAGCGCTTCGCGGCTGGCTTTAGTTCAGGCCGCGCTGGTATTCGCTGTGCAGGTGCGCAGCCGTTGACGAATCAAACAAGTTAGCTAACCGGGCGCGGGCCGTCTGCTGGCGAAACAGCCCGTGCAGGGTGGGGTCGCCAGCATCGTGCATGGTATCGGCCATCCAAACGGCGAAATCCTGATAATTCCAGATGTGAGGTAGGCACGTGGCCGAATAATTAACCAAGGCCGTTTGGTCGTGGTTTTTCACGGCGCTCAGCAGCGCCTGGGACAGTACATCGACGTCGTAGAGCGCGAGATTCATGCCTTTGGCACTGACCGGTGGCACTAGGTGTGCCGCATCGCCGACCAGGAACAAGTTGCGGTATTGCATAGGGGCGTGAACGACTGAGCGCAAGGGCACAAATTCCTTGTTATGGATAATGGCATTCGCAATCGTGCTATCGTTGAGGCGCCGCCGTATTTCGTCCCAGATGCGCTCATCTGGCCAATCTGCGGGTCCATCGCTCAGGGAGCATTGCAAATAGTACCGACTCCGATGCGGTCCGCGGGGCAGCTGCCCGATAAAGCCGTGGTCACTGACGCCCATGACAGGGTCTCCTACAACCGGTGCCTCGACGAGTGCCGCCAGCCACGCATACCCAAACTCATAGCTGTAGGTGGTGAGTACCCCGGGCGGGATAGACGAGCGGCTAACCCCTCTATCAGCGTCGCAGCCAATCAAGTAGTCACAGCTAAGTTCGTGCGAACCACTCGCATCGGTGTAGGTGACGTGTGGCCGCGTACCTTCCTCATTTTGGATGGCGAGGTCCGTGACTTCCCACCGGACCTCACCGCTCATAACATCGAGATATTCCCGCAACAAATTGGCCACCAGCATCTGTTGGGTACAGAAGCGGCTATGGATGTCCTCATCGGCAACCGCTTCAAAAATATGACTGTGGCCATTCACGCGGTAGTCGATGGTTTGGGCAATCGGTCCGGCCAGTAGCTGGTCGGCCAAGCCCCATTGTTGAAACATGCGAACGGCCCGCGCATCTACTACCCCCGCGCGCTGCCGGACTTCGATGTGGGCGCGATTGCGCCGTTCCAGCACCACACACGCAATGCCGGATTTTTGTAGAAATGTTGCCAACGTCAACCCAGATACCCCGGCTCCGATAATGGCAACGGTGGTTGTTTCAGGAATGCTCATACCGCTTTTGCTTTGTGAAATTCAGGTTCGACAAAGGTCCCGGCGCGGCGATACGAGCGGGGTTAACAAGTCACCGTTTTAGGTGGACGACTCACAGATTCGGCGCTGTTTTGAACTAGTGCGCTAAGAAACGAACGCTATTGGCAGCGCGCGTAATCTATTAAAAACGGCTAAGTAGCGCCTGGCTGAACTCTTGGGGCCGAAACCTGCTGACTCTGTGCCGCAACGAGATGCTCATTACAGGCCGATGAGTTGACCGAGCGGGTGCACTTCGTACTACAGGGCGGCCTCCGCATTTTCTTTATTCAGGACAACAGACAGGAGGCTACCCGGCTACTGGCCTTTGGGTGGTCTAGTTAGCCAAGGTAGCTGCTTCCAAATTAGCACGTTATCCAGCATCTATGCCTAGGGGTGGAGAACGTAGAAGAGCTGTAGGCGGCCCTGCGAGACAGAAGCGTCCCGGTTTTGAGGGGCCGCCTATTGGCAAGCAGGGTGGATTTATCATGGCCTTGCATGGCAACGTCAGCAAGGCCGTTGAGCGCTTCGACTAAGCTGCACTAGCGTGTAATAAGCCTGCTGACTAATAGGATGAGGCTTTCCCTGGCCACCTACCGAAACCGACGGGTTCTGCATAACATATTGACTGGGAGGACCGGCGTATTTTCACGCCACGCTGCTGCCTATCTCTTTCTATGCCTTCATCCACCACCCCCGACCTGTTCGAGGCCCTGTTCGATTTATCGCTGACTGGCACCGTGCTCTTTGACCCGGTGCGCGATGACGCCGGGGATATTACAGACCTCGCCTTTGCCCGCCTCAACCCGGCGGCGCAGCGGCTGCTGGGGCTGTCGGCACAGCCAGATGTAACTTTTCGGCAGCAGTTTCCGGGCAGCGTGGCCAGCGGCATTTGGGCGTTTCACCACGACGCCTTTCTGGCCGATGGCCCACGTGAGCTGCGGCAGAACTACCAGGCCGATGGCTACGACAATTACTACGTGGTGGCCGCCCGGCGCGTAGGCGAGCAGTTGCTGGTGAATTTCAGCGACACCAGCGACCACCCTCGCTCGGCCGTGGAAGAGGCCCTGCGCGACAGCCAGGCTCGCGAGCAGGAGGCGCTGGCCGAGGCCCGGCACCAGCAGCAGCTTTTGCGCCAAGTGTTTGAGAATGCGCCCATGCCGCTAGCCTTGTTTCGGGGCCCCAACTACCGGGTGGAACTGGCCAACCCGGCGCTGGCCAGCCTCTGGGGCCGCCAGGTAAACCAGGTGGTAGGCCGCCCCGTGTTTGAGGCCCTGCCCGATTTGCGCGACCAGGGCTTCGAGGAAATTCTGGCCGGCGTACTGCGCACGGGCGTGCCCTTCAAAGCCCAGGAAGTAGCGGCTGTGATGGCCCGCGAGCACCTGGGTTTGCCCGCGCTAGGCTACTTCAATGTCTCCTACGAGGCGCTCTGCGAGGTGCCGGGCCAGCCGGCTACCAGCATCATTGCCGGCGCGGTGGAAGTGACCGAGCAGGTGCGCGCCCGCCAGCGCGTGCACCTACTCAATGAGGAGCTAGAAGCCCGCGTGCTGGCGCGCACCCGCGAGCTGGAAATGGCCCGCGCCGCCACCGAGCGCCAGCGCCAGCAGTGGGAAGAATTGTTCTGGCGCGCCCCGGCCGCCATCTGCATTTTCGATGGCCCCGAGTGGGTGTATGAATTCGTGAACCCCGACTACCAAGCCATGTTCCCCGGCCGCGAGCTGCTGGGCAAGCGCCTGGTTGATGCCCTGCCCGAGGTGGCCGACCAGCCGCTGATGGACATTCTGCACCACGTCTACGACACGGGCGAGCCCTTCCAAGCCCGTGAGGTGCTGGTGCCGCTGGCCCGCACCGACGACGGTCCCATTGAGGATATTTACCTCGACCTCACCTATCTGGCCCGCTACAACGAGGCCGGGCAGATTGACGGCTTCATCACCTACGCCAACGATGTAACCGAGCAGGTGCTGGCCCGCCGCGAGCGCGAAGCCCATCAGGGCGAATTACAACGCATTTTTGAGCAAGCTCCGGTGGGCATCGCCGTGTTTCGGGGGCCGAATCATGTCATCGAGATGGCCAACGACTTGCAGCTGGCTATCTGGGACAAGCCCCTGGAGGAAGCGCTGGGCAAGGGTTTGTTTGAGCTGCTGCCCGAGGTGGCGGGGCAGGGCTTTGAGGAGCGGCTGGCGGGCGTGCTGGCCACCGGCGAGCCCTTCGTGGGTGCCGATGTTCCGGCCCGCTACACGCGCCACGGCGTGCACGAGCAGATTTTTGTGAGCTTCGTGTACACGCCGTTGCGCGAAGCCGATGGC
>CAXUKA010000008.1:0-48857 GCA_964251335.1 uncultured Hymenobacter sp. | reverse complement strand
GCACCACGCCGGTGGTGAGGTGCTGGAGCGAGACGTTCTGGAGCGGCAGCTCGGCCTGGCCCAAGATGCGCGAAACGAATTTCACATCGCCAGTCGTTATATCCGACAAAAACACGTTCTGGATGGGTGTCAGCCGCTTTTCGTAAGTAGGCACCAGGGTGCGCCACTGGTAGAGCACGTCGGTTTCGATGCCCAGTACGCCCTCGTCTATTTTACCCGATTTGAGATGGCTGGCGTAAACGTTGCGCACGTAGCCGCCCATGCGCTCGTTGGTTTTGATAAATAACAGGTGGTTGAGCTTGGCGCCTTCCGCTACCGTGCAATTGGTTACGAATACGTTTTCGATGCCCCCCGACAGCTCGCTGCCGATGGCCACGAGCTGGTGGCCGTTCTTCACCAGGCAATTGCGAATGATGATGTTCTTGCAAGGCTTTTTCAGCCGCCAGCCTTCGGGGTTGCGGCCCGATTTGATGGCGATGGCATCGTCGCCCTGGTCAAACACGCAGTCCTCAACAAGTACGTTTTCGCTCATTTCGGGGTCTACGCCATCGTTGTTGTGGCCGTGGGCGTACACATGCAGCTTCCGAATTACCACGTTTTTCGATAGGTAGGGGTGGATGGTCCAGAACGGGCTGTTGGTGACGGTAACACCTTCGAGCAGTACGTTTTCGCTGCGGTTGAATTGGATAAACTGCGGGCGCAGGTGGGCGGTATCGTTCACCATCTGGCGCTCGCTGACGGGCGTGCGGTTCCAGGCTAGGTTGTAGAGCCGCTTGAGACTTTCCATGTGCGCTCTAGGTCGGGCAAACCATACTTTCCACACGTCCATGTTCGCCTTTAGCTCGCCTTCGCCCGTGATGGCGATGTTGTGGCACTCGTAGGCATAAATCAGGGGCGAATAGTTGTAGCACTCCATCCCCTCCCACGTGGTGGGCACGGCGGGCAGGTAGTCGGTGGGGTTGGGTGAGAACGACAGCACGGCGCCTTTTTCGAGGTGCAGGTTCACGTTGCTTTGCAGGTGCACTTGGCCCGTCAGCCATTCGCCGGGCGGCACCACTACTACGCCCCCGCCCTGCTTACTGGCTTTGGCAATCGCCTGCGCAATCGCTCGCGACGTGCTGGCCTTGTCGCCCGGCACGGCCCCAAAATCGGTTATTCGCAGCCGAGGACATTTACTGAAATCCGGGACTAAGATGTCGGGCATGGCAAAGGGTGCCGTCACCCGCACTTTGGTAAGCCCGACGCCGGGGTCCTTGCGGAAGGAGAATAGGGCTAGCGAGCAGAGCAGCAGCGAGAACAGGCCTTGTTTCATGGGGGTAGCGTTTACTTCTTCACCTGCTGCTTGAGCCATTCGATGGATTGCTGATTGGTTTCCTCGAACCGCCAGTGGCCCGTAATGGGCATGATGACGACCATCTTGGGAGCTTTCACGGCGTTCACGGCCGCGTATACCGAGGTGGGCGGGCACGTAGTATCGTTGTAGCCCCAGGAGTAAAAGCCGGGCACCGCTACCTGCCGG
The DNA here is from genome assembly GCA_964251335.1 of uncultured Hymenobacter sp. Classification (GTDB taxonomy): domain Bacteria; phylum Bacteroidota; class Bacteroidia; order Cytophagales; family Hymenobacteraceae; genus Hymenobacter. The sequence continues at coordinate 47,338 of CAXUKA010000008.1, read as the reverse complement.
GCAAAATTGACCACATCGTAATACCCAATGGTTCGCAGCTTGGCCGGCGTGTTATTCAGGCCCGCCGAGCGCGCATCGAGCAGGTGCGGCCAGCCCCCGGCGCGACCGTGCAGATAGCCGGTCAAATTGCACAGAGCGGGATAAAAGGCCGCAAGCGCCGTCACTCGTTTGTCGAGGGCGGCCGTGACAATGGTCAGCGCCCCGCCCTGGCTGCCACCCGTCACGAGCACGTTTTGGCCGTCGAACTCTGGCAAGCTGCACAGGTAGTCAAGGGCCCGCACGCAGCCTAGGTACACGCTTTTGTAATAATAGGTATCCCGGTCGTCGAGGCGGTGCGTCGTGTAGTCGCCAAATGCGTTGCTAATGTTCTTATAAGTGTCGCTGTCGAGCAGCGGCGAAATACCATGTATTTCAGTGCTGAAGCTGATAAAGCCCTGCTCGGCATACACAGTGGTCGGAGCGGCCGGCTTTATCCCGGCTCCCGGCGGCGAGAACAAGACGGGATACTTGCCGGCCGCTTTGGGCTTGCACAAGAACCCATACAGGCGCTGCCCCTTTTTATAGTTTTGCAAGTTAACCAGATACACTTCCACCGTAGAAGTCGAATACTCCGGCAAATACGTCAGCCGCGCGTCCATCGGCACCTTCGCCACCTCGGCTTTAGCTGCGTCCCAAAAAGCTGTAAAATCAGGGGGTAGGGTAACGGTGGGGGTGATGAGCTCCGGCGAAAAGCCAACTTTGACTTGGCTGCTGTATGTTTTGCCTTGGTACTCAGTCTTGACCAGCAGTTGCCGAAAGCCCGGCTCTTTGCTGGTACCAAGGTCGAGCCGGCCTACTCCCTGCTTCAGGTGTAGCGTCCCGGTCTTTTCGGCGGCCAGCATCTCTGGCCCGAGCTCATAACTGATGGTGGCATCTTCCAGCGGCACATCGTTTTTGAGCAGCGTCACTTGCACCGAGGCCGGCTGGTTCACTTTGTACGTCCAATTGGCCGCGCTCGGTGTCACAACAAAAGTGAGCAGCTTGAGTGGCGCAGGGGCATTCTGGGCGTGTCCTTTTTGCAGCAGCAAGCAGAAGCCGAGTAGCAGGAACAAGTATGATTTTCTCTTCGTACAAAAGTGCGCCAAAATCCTAGCCAGGTTTTCGGTTGAAGTAGCACTAGAATCCTGATAACCAAGGATATTTGGGTAGCTGGCGCGGCGGCGAAAAGTCTGACGGCCGAAGCCAACGGCCAGTCTTGCTAGCTCCGGGAAATCATCGTAGCTGCGAGAACTCCTCGCCGGGCGAAAAAACAAATACACAAACGGGTGGGCAAAGAGCGTGATGGTGGCAACCAAGTACGGTTTATCGGCTTCGGCAGCCTTCCTGTACCCTACCGCTGGCCGCTCCACACCAAGCGACCTTGGATAAAAGGTTGGGGCAAATGCTATCTAAGATGCGTTTAGTATGAGCGTTCAAAATTGTACCCGGGCAGCCAATCCCTGCTGCGCGAGCAGCTCAACGTCCGCGGTGAGAACCTTTACTCGGTGCTGGGCCAGGCGGCGCTCACCGTGGCGCTGCCGCTGTTCATCCTCAACATGCTCTACTGGCACAGTTACCTGGTCGAAGCCTTCCAAGGGTTCGCCGGCGCTGGTAGCCGGCCCGCCTGGTACGGGCCGTTACGCAGCCTCTTCGGGGCTATCAGCACCGTCGAAGTGGCCTTGACGTACCTGGCTACGGCCGCTTTCGCCCGTTCGTTGCGCACTGCTGGGTGGCTTTCGCCCCGCACCAGCCGCCTGTTCGGGTTCTTCGGCTTGTTGGGCGCGGGGCTGGCTCTGGTGCCCGCGTCGGGGCCGGGGCCACTAGTTACTGTGGGCTTTGTGGCGTCTGTACCAGCTATTCCGCTCATAATGCCCCACCTATTTGGCATTCACTTGTTGCGGCACAGCGGCAATAACGAAGCCTAACTACTCCGTATTAGGGGTAGCGCAAGCGTAAGAACAGAAATTCCCGTTAGGGTAGTTTTTTAGTAAACGGACAGCCTCGGGCATAAAGAGCGCAACGCTGCGGATTTACCTTGCCGAGAGGCGGAAACACGAGCCAGCCCTCAACTAGTTGGTGAGTAACTCTAGCGTTGGGAGAGGCCGTCCATTTCGGCCGGTCTAGCGTGCCGGTAGCAGCTACCCGCCACTTTGGTTACAACAAAGGGCAATCTGGTTAACTCTAGCATCCGGTCGTGGCAGACCTTTGTACCCATGAAAGCAATCCAAATTGACGCGTTCGGCGAGCCCGAAGTGATGCATATTGTGGAAGTGGAACGCCCGGTTCCCGCCGCCAATGAAATTCTGGTAAAAGTATATGCCGCCAGTGTGAACCCGGCCGATTACATCATTCGCCGGGGGGGTAACGAGGGACTGAAACCTTTGTTGAAGCTGCCGATGGGCTTAGGCATCGATGCCGCGGGAATTGTCGAGGAAGTGGGCGGCGAGGTCACGGAATTTAAAAAGGGGGACCGGGTGTATGGCGTGCCCAACTACTTAGACGGTAGCTACACCGAATACCTGGCTGCGAAGTCCAACCAGTTTGCCCTGATGCCGCATACACTAACCTTTGACGAAGCCGGCTCGCTACCGGCCTGCGCCCGAATGGCCTGGAGCGGGATGGTCGAAAAAGCGCAGGTCAAAGCCGGTCAGCGGGTGTTGGTGCACGGGGCGGCGGGCGGTATTGGCAATCTGGCGCTCCAGTTTGCCAAGGCGTACGGAGCCTACGTCATTGGGACGGCCTCGGCGCACAACGCTGATTTTCTAAAGCAACTGGGCGCGGATGAGGTGATTGACTACAATACGCAGCGGTTCGAGGATATCGTGCAGGATGTTGACATCGTCTTCAATGCCACGCCGACGACGACGGTGGACGAAGTATTGCGCCTGCGGTCAGTTCCGGTGCTGAAAGAAGGCGGTATCTTTATCTGCACCCATGGGGTGTGGCCCAACGAGGAGTTTAAGGGCTTACTAGCCCAAAAACACGCAACCGTTGAGATGGCAGGGGTCAATATCAACCACCAGCATTGCCTGACGGAAGTAGCCAAGCTGATTGATGCCGGCCACGTAAAGCCCATCATCAGCAAAGTATATCCCTGGGAGCAGGCGGCGCAGGCCCACCGCGACAGTGAAACCAAACATGTACGCGGCAAAATCGTGCTGGAAATTCGCCCGGAAGCCTGACACAAACCCCTAATGGTGCATTATAAGACCATAAGCGATTGGTTTCAAGCGTGGCAGCTGCCCCAGCCGGAACACCCGCTCATCAGCGTGGTGGAGGTAGAGGTGGCCACCACGCTGCGCAGCGGCCATACCGTGACCTCTTTTTGTGATTTTTATTGCATCGCCCTCAAGCGCGTTACGGGGGCGGAAGGACTCAAATTGAAATACGGCCAGCAGCCCTATGATTTTAATGAAGGGCTTATGGCGTTCGTTGCGCCCGGCCAAATTACCAGCCTGGCGGTTGAACAGGATATCGAAGTGAAGCAAACGGGCTGGCATGTCATCATCCACCCCGATTTTCTCTGGAATACGCCGTTGGCCACGACCATCAAACGGTATGCGTTTTGGGACTATGCGGCCAACGAGTCCTTGTTTCTTTCAGAGAAAGAAGAAGAGATTATCATCAGCCTCATTCGCAACATTCACCGCGAAACGCACGCCAATATTGACCAGTTTAGCAAGCAGATAATCATCTCGCAGCTGGAAAGCTTGCTCAACTACGCGGAACGGTTTTATAGTCGCCAGTTTATCACCCGCGAAAAGGCCAACCACCAGCTACTGGCCCGCCTGGAAAAAGTAGTAACCCAGTACGTAGCCAGTGGGCAACCGGCCACCCTGGGGTTGCCGACCGTGCACCACATGGCCGCCCTGTTGCACGTTTCCCCCAAATACTTAAGTAGCCTGCTGCGGCTGCACACGGGGCAAAATACCCAGCACTACCTGCACGAAAAGCTGATTGAGCGGGCCAAGGAAAGGCTCTCCACCAGTGCGTTATCCGTCGGCGAAATCGCCTACGAGCTGGGATTTGAGCATGTGCAGTCCTTCAGTCGGCTGTTTAAAGCCAAAACCCAGCATTCGCCCCTGGAATTTAGACAGCTGTTTAAAAATTAGCGCATTGCCGGTTGTACGCTTCCCCTAATCGGGGGCCAGTTGTGAGTAGGGAAAAGCGTATTTTCACTACCTGACAACTGAGACATGAAAAAGGGACGATTCAGTGAGGCCCAGATGGTGGCCATTCTGCAACAGCAAGCCATCGGCCAGACCGTTGCCCAGATTGCGCGCGAGCATGGCTTGAGCGAGGCCACGTTTTATGCCTGGAAAAGCAAGTACGCCGGAGCCAGCGTGGCGGAGCTCACCCGGCTCAAACATCTGGAAGAAGAGAATCGAAAGCTGAAGCAGTTGTTTGCCGACTTAAGCTTAGAAAACCAGGCTATTAGAGCAGATTCGTAGTCAATGTACATGATAACCGCAATGATGGAACCAGTTTTGGGCGTCGTCTTTGTCAATCCAATCTAGGGCGGCCCGCACGGCGTCGGTCAAGGCCTGCCGGGTGCGAGCCTGGACCATGCGCAGGAAGCTTTTGAGCTTACTAAAGGCCAGTTCAACCGGTGTGAAATCGGGTGAATAGGGCGGCAGGAATAAGAGCCGAGCGCCGCGCTTTTCCACCAATTCGGCCAGGCCTGGGGCCTTATGCACGCGCAGGTTGTCGAGCACGACCACGTCACCGGGCACCAGCGTGGGGCCCAGAACCTGGTCGAGGTACACGGCAAAGGCCGCCGCGTTGACGGCGCCGTCCAGTTCCATGACCGCCGCCACGCCCTGGGTCGTCAGGGCGGCAATCACCGTCACGTTGGGCCCCCTGTGCAACGGCACGGGCTGGTCCACGCGCTGGCCGCCCGGAGCCCGGCCGTAGCGGCGGGTGTAAGTCAGGTTCACGCTGGTCTCGTCCACAAACTTGAACCGGGCTACGTCCTGGCCCGGCAGCGCTTCGAGGAAGTCCCGGCGCAAGCCCTTCACCCGTTCGGTGTCCCGCTCGGCGGCGTGGACACTCTTTTTTTACGCCGCAAGTCCAGCGCCTGTAAGCCCTGCCAAACGGTGGTGCGGCCCACCGCTGGGCCACCACAGGCGGCCAGCAGTACGCGCAACTCGTCGAGGGTAGCGTCGGGCTGGCTAGCCACGCAGGCCGCCAGTTGGTTATGGGCGGCGGTATCAAGTAACGGAGACGGGCCGCCCCGGTGGGGCAGGGCCGCCAGCGAACCGCTGGTGCGCTGACGCTTGAGCAGTTTGTTGACGAAGGAAAGCGACACGCTAAACCGGGCGGCGACCTGCCCCAAGGAACTGTCCCCCGCAGCACAAGCGACTGCTATCCGTTCGCGTAAATCAGCTGAGTACGGTTTCATGCTGTAAAGAAACCATCGCCCGTATACACTGACTACGAAACTGCTCTAAGGAGCTACTGCTAAGGAGCTACTGCGAAAAAAGTAGCCAGCTCTGCTCTGCAATCCAGGCAGCGCAGGGCTGGAGCCAACGTCGGGCGTGTGCCTTGGTCGGGCTCGCACGCGGCAGCTACCACCCAACAGTACGGGGACGTAACGACGAGCTCGTGCAGCACGCCTTGCGAGCGTTAAGTGGGCGGCATCCGGGCTGGGGCTTCTGAAAAATGCCCCACCGCTTACGTAAAAACGGGCTGGTAATCAATTACAAGCGCACGTTACGTATTTATCGGGCCCTGAACCTACCTCGTCGTCTTAAAAAACGCGTACCTGCCCGCGTGAAGCAGCCTTTGGTGGTACCCGTGGCGGCCAACGTGTGCTGGTCACTCGACTTCACGAGCGATGTCTTAACGGATGGCCGACGATTTCGGACGCTCAATGTGCTCGATGACTACAACCGCCAACTGTTAGGGGTGGAAATTGACCTTTCCTTGCCAACCAGCCGTGTCGTGCAGGTGCTGACGCGCTTAGTCGAGTGTCACGGCTGCCCTGCGCAGCTACGCACGGACAACGGACCCGAGTTCATCAGTGCCCGATTAAGCGAATGGTGCGAGCAGCAGGGTATCGCGCTGTACTGGATTCAACCGGGCAAACCAACCCAAAACGCGTACATCGAACGCTTCAACGGCTCGTTTCGCCGCGAACTGCTCGACGCCCACCTGTTTCGCTCGCTGGTCCATGTGCGCCAACTCGTCGAGGAGTGTATGCTCGGTTACAACACCCAACGGCCCCACCAGGCCTTGAATTTTATGACCCCCATCGAATTTAAACAAGCGGCTCAACCTCTGCCTACCACTGGCTTACTGGATAGGGAAGCGTACAGGGAAGCGTACATTCTAAGCTGATGTAGCAGCCACATAGAGCCGTTGCCCGCCTTATCCCAGCAGCTGCATTAGGCTTTGCCACACTACTCGCAGGTCATCTTCAAAAGGAAGTTTTCGGGCGTGGCCCAGCCGTATGATGCCACCGAGAAACGTGCTGGTTGCCAATCACCGAGGTTACCGGCCAGCATGTCGCCGTTTGACAACAGCGCTAATACCGAGCCGGCGGTGTGCTCTGGCGTGTGCATGACCACCCCACCGGGTACGCCATAGGGCTCTAACGCAAAGTTGCCGTCGATTACAAAGTCGGGCTCGCACGACAACTCCATGATTTTGCTATGGCTGGTTACTAGTTGTAATCGTCTGCTTTTTCTTCGGTGAATTTATATTCGCCTATGCCTGAGTGGAGAGACCGTTTGCCATAAGCTTCATCATTATTAGCCGACATAACGGAGTATACCCAATTTTCAGAAAGCTTAATAGTCTGGACTACTTGAAAACCAGTTAATTCTACCCAGGCAATGCTGTAGATTTCATTTTCAATATGTTGTATTTTGGCATCTACGGTTTCCGAATAGCCTTTCGCAGTAAAAGTGTCAGTAAGTGCAATAAATTTTAACAGATTATTTGGAAGATAAATGAGTTTAACTTCAAAGCCGGTTGTGAATTTGGTAATGGCTACTTTCCCTTCAAATGGATTAATCATGGTGCAATGTTTTTAGCAGTTGTTAAACATTGATAGTGTGTCCTTAAATTTTTAGCGCGTGTTTGGGAGCTTAAAAAACATCGTGTCATGCTGAACTTGTCGACGCATAACACGATGTTTTTTAAGCTCCCAGTCTCTTCACGTAGAGGCATTGAGGGAACCGTCGCCGATATTTCGGCTAGTGACTGGCGTGCCTCAAGCGGCTAAGGAGCTGGTGGCCAATAACTGTCTTATTTCACCGCCACCTTCTCGGCGGCCTCGCTGATGAAAGTAGCCACTTTAGCGGGCTGCGAGAGCATTATGGCGTGGCTGCCTTTTATCTCAATGGTGGTGGCCTTCATGCGCTTGGCCAGCAGCCGTTCGAGGTCGGGGTTAATCATGCGGTCTTCGCTGGCCACGATGTACCAGGAGGGCTTGGTTTTCCAGGCGGCCGTCGAAATCTTGTCGCCAAAGGCGCTGGCCGCCGTAGGGCCTTGGGTAATGTACACGAGCAAGCGTTCGGCCATGGGCAAGTCCTGGGCAAAGTCCTCTACCGCGCCCTGACGGGTCAAACTCAAAAAGCCGGCAGCATCAGGAGCGACGGGTTTAGTAGCCAAGGGCGGGGGTGCTAGTTGCGCCGTCTCGCCAAAAGACGTGCCGGCGTCCGGGGCACTGGCGGCTACGTAGAGCAGGCCAGCTACTTTGGGGTCGTTGCCGGCTTCGGTAATCACCGCGCCGCCCCAGGAATGGCCCACTAGCAGCACCGGACCGTTTTGCAAAGCGATGGCTCGCTTGGTAGCAGCCACATCATCGGCCAGCGAGGTGAGCGGGTTTTGGACCGAGATAATGTTGTAGCCCTTGGCTTCGAGCAGCGGAATAACCTTGGCCCAGCAAGAGCCATCGGCCCAGGCACCGTGCACGAACACGATGTTTTTGACGCCCGTGGGCGCGGTTAGCGTGGTTGGTTCAGGAGTGGAGGGGGTAGGTGACATAAGGGTAGTGAATGAAAGTAAGGCACCCGCAAAGGCGCTGAGAGAGAGAAAAGAAAGGTTGAGCATGATGAAAAAAATGATGTGAAAAAGTGTGGCTTGTTGGCCCGCAAGCGTCTTGCTGCTACGGGGATATGGAGATAGGTAAAAGCCAAGTAAAAGCAGGCATTGCCTCTGCTTTTCTGGAGGCGCAGGCAGAGTGTGCCAAGGCTGGCAACTGGCCCATTGCTGCCGATACTCATACTTCAAGTTCTGTACCGCTGACCCCACCTTAGCAAGCCATAAGCTTTGAAAAGTGCTTCTAGATGCTTGAATCGTCCTTTTCAAGCGACAAAAAGCACTTGAGGTACTTCGGCTCCTAGTGCGCCTCCAATTTTTGGGCACTTATTAATTGGAGGCCCTCCAATTAATAAAGCGATTGATAGCCCCATCGCTCCGCCATGTACCAATAGCCTCCAATAGGATAGGCGAACCTCCAAAAAATGCGTGCTGAAACTTGGAGGCTGGCGACACGTGACACGCCTGGCGCGCCACTGAATTAAGCGAAAGCGCCTTTTTGATGACGATAAGCAGTAGGTAGTAGACTATTTTCTTTGTCTCGCTATCCTTGGTATAGCCCTTGCACCGATTATAGGTAGTTGTCGGTTTGGCACTCCTACTTGTTTGCTACCGGCAAACGGCATCCTACCCCTATCATTGAAGTATGTGGGCGAGGTACCGAGCTAGTAGGACGTTCTCGCAAATGGCTTTTAACCCCACCTTTAACTTGTTCCTATGAGGGGTTTCGTGCTGCTCTTTCTTCTCGTGATTGCCAGCCGCTGTGCCTGGGCTGAGCCCTTGCAGCCACTCCTCAGCCAAACGGCGGTTGATAGCTTAGTTAAGCTCTTGCCCCAAATCGCTGCGGATACCAACCGAGTAAACGTGTTGCTGCTACTGAGCCAGAACTTTATCGACCGGCGCGATGAACTAGGGGCTGGCCTCGCTGATGCCGACGCGTATGGCCGGCAAGCCGAGGCGTTGAGCGATAAGCTACACTTTACCAGCGGCAAAATCCGCAGCCTGTTTATGCTGGGCCGCGCTAGCGAAATAAAGGAGCATTCGGCTGCCGGGGTGGCTCTCCTGCGGAATGCGCTGGCTTTGTGCCGCCAGCAGCATTATCGGCACCTGGAGGCGCTGGGCTGGTATTATTTAGGTGAAGCGTACGACGCATCGGCTGCAGATTTGCCGGAGAAAATCAAGTGCTACCAGCAGGCTATGCGCTGCTACCAGCAACTGGGCGATAAACCTAAAGAAGCCTACTTGCTCAAGACCATCGCCGATGTGCACCTGGGGCAGGGCCAGTCAGCCCAGGCCCTGCGAGAACTGTTGCAGGTGCTCGACATCTACCAGTCCGTGGGCTACCGCAAGCTGCACTACACGTATGACCTGCTCCTTGCCGTCAATCAGCAGGTTGGCAATTATCAGGCGGCGCTACGCAATGGCCTGGCAGCCATTAAGAGCGCCAAGGACACGCAGGACACGACGGATATTGGTGGCTTTTACGGACGGGTAGCCGAAGTTTATTTGAAAATCAATCAGTTGGACAATGCGCTGGTGTATTTCAAGAAAAATCTTCAGAATGCGAAGCAGGGCAAAACGGAGTTCTACCCGGTTTTAATAGCCCACGCGATTGTCCGTGTGCTGCTGCTGCAAAAGAAGCCCCAGCAAGCCCTGGATTTTTTCGTAGGCTCCGTGAAGAAAGAGCCCTATTCGAGCAATGAGCTGAATGCCATCGTGAACATGACGATAGCCAATTGCTACGTAGCCCTGCACTCGTACAAACAGGCCGACCGGTATTACACCCGGCTGCTAACGGTGCTGGAAGCGGGTACTAATGACTGGGATAGGGCATCCGGGTATTTCAGGGTGGGCAGCTTTTACTTGCTTGTGAAGCAGTACGATAAAGCTCGCTTGTGCCTGAACAAGGCGCTGCTGCTGGCGACTAAACTTGACCTGTCGGAGCCGACTGCGGCCATCCACTTAGCACTCTTTAAAACCGATTCGGCACAGGCTAACTACTTAGGGGCCATTGCACACTACCAGCGTTACAGAGTGCTGAATGATTACGTAAATGACTCCCTGTTCAACGTCAATAAAAGTAAACAGATTGCCAGCCTAGAAATCCAGTACGATACCCGCAAAAAGGAACAAAATATTGCGCTGCTCACCAAGCAAAACCAGCTGCAACAGGCCAGTTTGCACCAGCGGGCCTTTCAGCGCAACGTCACGTTGGTGGGCGCGCTCTTGCTGTGCTTGCTGCTAGGAGTGAGCTACAACCGCTACCGCGTGAAGCAGCGCAGCAATCAGCTATTAGAAGAAAAGCAACTGGAAATCAATCAGAAAAACCACTCTTTGGAACAGGTAGTGAGTGAGAAAAACGAGCTACTAGATGAAAAGGACTGGATGCTCAAGGAAATTCATCACCGTGTCAAAAACAACCTGCAGATAGTAAACGAACTGCTAGACTCCCAGGCCGACCGCTTGCGGGATGCCCCCACGCTGGCCATTCTCCGCGAGAGCCAGAACCGGATACAGGCCATGGCCCTCGTGCACCAGAAGCTCTACCAGTCGCAAAATCTGGCCCGCGTGAACATGCAGGAGTACATCCAGGAAATAGTAGACCACCTGCTCACCTCTTTCGACCGGCAGGATTCCGTGCAGGTACAACTGCAAGTGTCGGAGGTAGAGCTGGACGTGGCGCTAGCTACGCCCGTGGGTTTAATCCTGAACGAGGTCATTACCAACTCGCTAAAGCACGGCTTCTTAGTGCAGTCAGCCGGCATTATCCACATTGAACTGACGAAGCCTACCAGCCAGCAATTCTATTTGGCCATTGCTGATAATGGTGTAGGCTGGCCTAGCGGCTTCGACGTTGCCGGCAGCCGCAGCATGGGCCTGACGATGATACGGGGCCTCAGCAAGCAGATTGATGCGACGCTGACGTTTTTCCAAGCCCCCCTCGGCGGCGTGGGGATAAGTTTGGTATTTGGCCCTTTGAAGCTGACCAGGAGCAGCACCCAACATTCCTAACCCGGGCATTTACCGCCCCACCGGGGCAATTTGGAGTTTGCGCATCCGGGCTTCGAGCGTGGTGGGCTTTAGGGCGAGTAGCTCGGCCGCGCCACCCTGGCCCCGAATACGGTAATTGGCCTGCGCCAGCGCGGCCAAGATGGTATCGCGCACGCCATCTTGCAGTGACTTAACGGGTTGGGGGGGCTGCTCTTCACTGGCTGCCAGTAGCTCGGGAGTGGGCAACAGTGGCTCGGCCAGCTCGACCTTGGCCGTGCGCGATAGAATGGCCGCCCGCTCCAGCACGTGTTCCAGCTCTCGCACATTGCCCGGCCAGGCGTAGAGGCGCAGTTGTTGCAAGGCTGCCTGGGATAAGCCGGTCAGTGGCTTGCCCAGCTTTTTGCTAATTTTTTGCAGGAAATGTAAGGCCAGTGGCAGAATGTCTTCACGCCGCTCGCGCAGGGGCGGCACCACCACCGGAAAAACATTGAGCCGGTAATACAGGTCCGCGCGAAACCGGCCCGTAGCTACTTCCTGCTGCAAGCTGCGGTTGGTGGCCGCCACCACGCGCACATCGACCCGAATAATACCTTTGCCCCCGAGGCGCTCAATTTCGCCTTCCTGTAATACACGCAGCAGCTTGGCTTGCAACTCCAGTGGCAGCTCGCCGATTTCGTCCAAAAAAATGGTGCTGCCGTGGGCCAACTCAAACTTGCCAATCCGCTTGTCGGTAGCGCCCGTGTAGCTGCCCTTTTCGTGCCCAAATAGTTCCGATTCAATAAGCTGGGCGGGCAGCGCAGCGCAGTTCACCTTCACCATCGTGCGGTCTTTGCGCCGCGAAAGATTGTGCACCGCCCGTGCAATCAGCTCTTTGCCCGTACCCGTTTCGCCCAGCACCAGCACTGTGTAATCCGTAGGCGCTACCTGGCCCAGGCTATCTAATACAGAAAGCAGGCCGGGGCTTGTCCCGATGATTTCCTCGAAATTGTGGCTGGTTTTGATTTCTTCGACCAGGTAGCTTTTCTCCCGTTCCAACTGCTCGCTCAGGCGCTTGATGTGCTCGAAGGCCGCAATGTTTTCGAGTACCAGCGCCAGCTGCACGCTCAAGTCTTGCAGGGTGCGTAAATCCTTCTGGGTAAAGGCATACGCGGCTTTACTGGCAACAATTAGAGCAGCCTGAGGCTCATTTTTGATAAGGATGGGCACACTCATCACTGAGTTGATAGGCAATTGCTTACTGAAGTACTGAGTCACAGCGTCGCGGTTTTGAAGCTCCGCCAGTATTTCTCCCACGCCTAGCATAGGCTGCACCAGCCAAGGCTCAAGCGCGGCCAGGGTTTGCAAGCACATGGCCGGCGTAATGCTGGCTGGCAAGGTCCGTTTTTCATCGGCTAATGGCCCAAATTCCCCTTGCTCTTTATACACCAGGGAATCGGCCCCTGGCAAGCCACTACTGGGGCCAACTCGTTGGACGAGAAGTAGGTCCAGCGGCATTAGCTCATTGATGGCTTGGGCTATTTGATTGGCCGTTTCGCCCATGCTCTTGCCACTCTGAAAAGCACGCACAATGGCCAATTCAACTACTTTTAATTTGCGGCGGGCGTCTATTTCCTCACTGGCCAGCAGGTTATCTAAGGCTAGCGCAATGGGTGGAATCATTAATTTCACCATCTCGTAGTCCTTCGGCGTAAAGCCGTCGGGCTCGGTACAGCCTAGGTGAATACTGGTGGTGGAGCGGTGCTTTAGCACTATCGGAAATAGCGCCAGCGACCGGATGCCCAGCTGGTCGCGGCAGGCCCTCGCCGAAGCCGAACGTGCGCACAGCTCGACAAACGCCGCGCCTGTAAATAGACCGACCTCGACCTCCTCGCCGGGCTGCGCGATGACATCCGGCGCAGTCACCTCCGGCTGGTCGTTTAGTAGCTGCGGTAAGTGGGGCAATCGCTCGAAGGTGTTCGCCGCAGTTTTGCGCAGCATCAACCAATAGAAAGCGTCTTCTCCCGGCTGCCCAATCCGCAGATTCAGGAGCGAAAAGGGCACTAGTTTATTCAGGTGAGCGGCGATGGTGAGGCATAGCTGGTCGCGGTCATGCAGTGTAGTAATAGCATCATTAACCGCCATTTGCACACCCTGGTGCTGCTGGAGCTGGGCTTCGGCACTGTGCATGTGGCGGTAGCGCGCAATTTCCAGCATCGCAAGCACATCCTTCTCCCGAAAGGGCTTGTTCAAAAACCCAAAAGGCTTGGTCACTTTGGCCGCTTCCAACAGGTCGTCGGTCAGGTTGGCCGATAGAAACACAAAGGGAATGTCCTGCTCACCCAGCCACTCGGCTAGCTCAATGCCGGTTTGTTCGCCTTTGAGGAAGATGTCTACCAGCACAATGGTCGGCTGCTGTTGGGCCACCAGCAGTTGCGCCTCGGCCACCGACTCAGCCAGCCCGGTAACCTGGTAGCCTGCCTTCTCTAAAATACGCCGTAAACCATTGGCAATCATGAACTCATCTTCCACAATGAGTAAAGACGGCGCTGGGGTAGAATCGTTCGAGCTAAGCATTATACAAGAAGCGAAGGTGAACACCAGTGAATGCAGCCATAGGCAAAGCGAGCGGCAGTTTTCTGCGTAAGCTGGGAAAGAGTGATAAAGCCTGGACGCCTCATTTAGGCGAACAGACTGGCAGTAAGAACTTGAGACGGTTGGGTAAATGTAAACAGTTTAAGAATATCCAGGTGGTGCTAAAGGACGTTGGTGGTTCTTACGGAACCTCACGCCGGCCGGAACTAGCCCACTACCGGCGACTTTCAAGCGCCGCAATAATCGAGGCGGAGCGGGTTGCTTACTGAGCCTTTGTAAGTGCATTGTTGTGGTGGGGTGGTCTAGTAAAAACGGACGGTGTGTTAAGTGTGGTGGTCCAGTAAAAACGGACAGTGAGTTAAGATATGCTGGTTTGAAAGTCGCGTTCAAATTGGTGCGGCGAGCAGGAGCCTAATGCCGAGTGCCGCCGGTCGAGGTTAAAGTAAGTATCAAGGTAGTAGGCTACTTCAAAGCGGGCCGCTTCGAGCGAGGCAAATGGCTCTCGAAGAGGCAATAACTCGATTTTGAGGGTGCTCCAGCCTGCTTCCGCTTGGGCGTTGTCATCGGGATTGCCTGGCCGACTAAAACTGGGGAAGCCGCCCGCGTCGGTAATCCGCTTCTGACAGGCCGCGCTCGTATACTGCCTGCCTCGGTCCGCCTGGATAATTATGCCAGGTGGCGGTTGACGCAGCGTTAAAGCTTGTTCCAAGGCTATGAGCACCAGTTCGGTGGGCATCTGTACGTCTAAGTTCCAGCCCACGACGCGCCGGGAACAGGCATCGCGCCAGGTCGCCAGATAGCATCAGCGCCCACTTGGTAGTGGCAGGTACGTAATATCGCCGACCCATACTTGATTGGGAGCCGTCGGCGCTGGTTGGCCCAGCAAGAGGTTTTCCGCCACTAGGGCGTCGGGGTCTGCCACGGTGGTACGCGGGCGCTGCGGGCGCGTAGTCAGGGCCCGTAAGCCCTGGCAGCGTAACCAGGAACGCAACGCATAGCGTCTGACCGGATGACCTTCGGCCTGCAATTCCGCACGCAAGCGTCGGGTGTTGTACCGGCGGGCGTGGCACTCAAAAGCGACAGTAGCCGCTGATTGCCAAGTAGCTATAGGCCTGACTAATCGGTTGCGCCACTGATAATAGCCCGCGCTGCTTACGTGCAACACCCGGCAAAGCACTTGCACGGGCTCCGTAGCCGCTGCCTGCTCGATGAACTGATAGCGGCTCATGATTGAAGCGGCTGGGAGCGCCTGCGTCAAAGGCAGGCACTGGTCACGACTTTTTTAAAATATCGCGCTCCTGCTCTACGCGTCGCAGCTCGGCGCGCAGGCGCTTAGTCACGCTCCGCGCTGCTCGGCACGGCCTCGGCTAACGCTGCCAGCGACCGAGGAGAGCAGGCGACAGGCCCTGGGCACGAGCCACGTCGCTTTGGCGGGCACCGGCAGCTACTTGGCGCACGCACTCGGCTTTGAAAGCGGGCGTATATTTTTTGCGGGGCAGCGGCGAGACGCTGGAAATCACTTTGGTCGACATGGGCAGTGGAAGGTAAGACGTGCCACTGTCTGTTTTCACTGGACCACCTTATTCACCCCTTCTATGATGGCAACGGGCGTACTGGGCGTATCCTCAATATCTTGTATTTGGTGCTGAAAGAGTTGCTGGATATTCCGGTGCTCTACCTAAGCCGATTTATTACCCAGAATAAAGCTGATTATTATCACCAGCTGCAAGCGGTGCACGACACGGGCAACTAGGAGCCTTGGTTCCTTTATTTACTGACGGGCATCGAGCAAACGGCCCGGGAAAGCATTATCTTAATCACAGAGATGCGCGCCCTCATGCAGCAAACAAAGCAGCGGTTGCGAAGCTATAAATTTTATAGTCAGGACTTACTTAATAACTTGTTTCGTCACCCCTATACCCGCATCGAGTTCTTACAGCAGGAACTTAATGTGAGCCGGCCCACAGCCGCCAGCTATTTAAATAAGCTTGCCGAAGACGGCGTGCTGGTCAAGCAAAAGCAAGTAAACTCCAATTACTATGTTAACCAGCCTCTGTTCGAGTTACTCACTCGGCTAGAATAATGGCCTCCGCCTATTACCAGCTTATCGAAGGGGAAGTGTACACAAGCCTTGAGTAGCCACCTGGGTTGCCGTTCCCGTGAAAGTGTGGGTTTGCACTATTTGACCCAACACGTTGCGCAGGGTATAAGTGGTGCGGTCCGCTGACTGATTTAGTTGAAGCTGCAACAGGCTGCTGGAAGAGGCTCGGTTAGGATAAATGCTGAATACCCGCGCTGTAGCGGCTACTTTGCTGGCCAGAACTCTATAGCGGATAACTGCAAAGTAGCTGCTTGCAGGCCGGGAATTGCCGTAAAGTCTGGGCTGTGCTGCAAACTGCCATTGGCATTGGCTCCCGGCGCTGGCCCAATATTTTGCGAAATAATGTCGCTGGAAAAGAAGTTGCCATCAGCGTTGTTTTGCAGGCCAAACAGCTGGGATGGCCCGCCCGCCGCCGGAATACCCAGGCTGACCCGGCTCATAGCAACCTCAAGCCCAGTGGAGGTAGCCGCCCCGGTCGGCGAACCAGGGTTGGTCGAGAGCTTGGAGCTGTTTTTAAATGCTACTACTGCATTGGCAAACAGCGCATAAGTGCCCGTGGTACTGACGGTAGGCGGGGCACCCGTTGTCACGTTGAGGCCGCTGGCCAGCACCTGCGTGACGGCTGTGGGCGTGGTGCCCGCTGTGTACACGATACCCTCAACCTGTACTTGCCCGGTTGTGGTAGTGCCCTTCACGCCCAGGCCGAAGTTGACGGGAAAATCCATCTTGGAGCTGACGTTCTGAAACGAAGTGAGCGGCGTGCTGGTGCCCGGCAACGGCAGGGCCGTGCCCACCGGGATACTGGCCACGCCGGGCCGCGCAAAGTAGAGCTGCAAGGAATTTCGCACGGTGCTGTCGGTAGCTATTTACAGTGTGCCAGCCAGGAAAAAATACACGTTGTTAGTATCGGCAGCGGCGTATAGTGAGAGCAGGCCCGCGTCGCCAAAGCTATGATTATTGGTGTAGCGGCCCACTAACTGGTAGCCGGTTGAGTTGATTTCGGTGGCCCCAAGCACACCATCAACGGTGATAGTCTGGGCTTGGGCACTGAGCGTAGCAATGGCTAGCGAACCAGCTGCTGCGAGAGTAAAGATTTTTTTCATAGGAAAAGTGAGAATCAGAAAAAAATACTGGTGATAAGGTGCGTGCTGGTTGCTGGAAGCGTTGATAACTGATTGCGAGGTAATTGCGCTGATTTTTAACGTAAAATCATGAAAAAATTTAGGCAATAGTTTGCTAAGCCGTTTAATAGCAGTTGCATTTGAGACCACTTGCGGGGGCGGCCTGCGCCGCCCCCGGCTGGCTATTGAGCGGTGGTAACGGTCAGGTTTTTGAAGGTCGCCGTGGCGTTATCAGCGAAGAGGCCCCATGAGCTTTGGGGAGCGCGGTACACGCGGCAAGTCAGGGCAGCAGTGTTATTGAGGTACACCACGACCACCGAGTTTTCTTCCACAATCTCAACCGAATAGTCGGTATTGGGGCTCATGCTGAAAGGCACATCGACCGTGGTCGAGCTGATAGTCACGTTGCGGCGGTCGGTTTTATCGAGGCTGAAGCGGTTTTGCGACGGAATAAAGCGCAGGCTGTAAAAGCCGTTGTAATTGTCGCAGGCCCCCAGCATAAAGCCAAAATCCTTGGCGGCGCTGGCGTAGTTGACGGTCGTGCTCACCTTGAATTTTGTGGCCGAAATAGGATTGAACACCACGCTGTTGAGGAAGGCACTCGTAGTCGAGGCCAGCGTGTACGTATTGTTCGCGCCCGCCGCAATGGTGCCGGCCTGAGCGTTTTTCACCAGCGTGATGGGCTTAGCTTCGAGATTAGCCTTGAGCGTGTGCGGAATAGTAACGGCCAGGTCCCCGTTGGCCTGCTGGTAGAGCTTATGCACCACTAGGTTGCCGCCCCACTGCCGGTTGCCGGTGTCGGAGTTGCCCTCTTGGCGGTTTGCCCAAGCTATCAGGTAGCTGTCGCCGTACTTGTCGGTGATGGCCTTGGGGGCGTAGAAGCCCATGCCATCGAGGCGGCTGGTGCCGCTGGGGGCACTCCAGGGGCCATTGAGCGAGCTGCTTTTGCGGTAGTACACGTTTTGGCTGCCCTGGTCCGAAAACAGCAGATAGTACGTGTTGCCGAGCTTAAACAGGTTGGGGCACTCCATGTTAAAGAAGTTATCATTGCCCCCGTCGTAGAATACGCCTTGGTAGCTCCAGCTCGTCAGGTTGGTGGAGGTATACTTGGCCAGCACGCCCTTCCAGTTGCCGCCGCCTACGTCTCTGCGGGCCGTTACCAGCATCAGGTACTGGTTGCTGGCGGCATCAAAATACACAAACGGGTCGCGGAAGTTGTCGCCAAAGTCGTAGCTCAGGTTGCTGGGCGCGTACATCGTGGCGAAGCTGGTTTGCTTAGTGAATTTCTGCCCCAGGCTGGTGGCCGTAGCCAGCATCACACCCTCTTTCTGGCCGGTGCAGCTGTTACCGTTGTTACCAGTGTAAAAGAAGTAGTAGGTACCATTGCGCTGCACCACGCTACCCGTGCCAATGGCAAAATCTTGGGCGCAATTAGTCGAGTTGCTGCTCAGCACTTCGCCACCCGAAGTTTGGGCGTAGCTAATAAAATCACTGGTGCTAAAGGCATTAACAGGGTGGTGCTGGCTGGTACCATCGTTCCAGATGTCGCGCAGGTAGTATATGTACGACGTGTTAGAGGCCGCGTCGTAATACGGCATCACGTCGCCCACGCCCGCCCCGCCGTTGCCCAGCGGGTAGATGGTGTAATTAGTGCTCTCGGCCGGTGCGGCGCAGATAAAGGGCGTAGCCGGCTTGGTTTCATCGGCCACCTCTGGGGCGCTAGCATCTTTTTTGCAAGCGCCCAGCGAGAGCAAGGCGAGGCCAGCCGCGCCCAGCGCGGAAGTGAAAACAGCTTTCATAAGAAATTGGGTGGTAATAAATTAGCGCTGACCGACTACCGTAGGTTTGCCGGTAGCTTTCGGGGCCAGCGGGGTATTGCTGACTTCCTGAAACGTCATGCCCTGAGTTGACTGCAGCTTCACGGTCGTCAGGGGCTTGGTAGCAAAGAAAATCTCGGTCATCGTCGTCAGGCCCTGGTCGGCAAACAACTCAACCGAGGTCGCGTCGAAGTACAGCGTCAGCTCCGTACCACTCGCCGGGCTGAGGCGCGGGGATGTAGCCCGGCTCGCAAACTTGGCATTGAAGCCCACCTGCCCGGCCTTGCTGCGGTCAATAAAATACTGGTTGGCTGCTTTATCGTAACCAATCACCAACTCTTCGTCGGCCGCATTGCCCAGTACCAGCTCGAAGCTGCCGAGATGCGCGGTTTTGAGCGTGAGCTTGTGCTTGTCGGCCGTTGCTTTCAGGCGGGTAGTAAGGTCCACCGTGTTTTTCACGGCCACGTTTTGAATGGTAGTAGCCTCCTTGGCTAACCCGGCCAACTCGGTGGCGGGCTTGGACGTGAGGTAAATTTCGCTACCCTCCTGGCGCAAACCCAGCTCGCGAGGAATGGTCATGGCGCTGCGCCAGGGCGAAGTGGGCACCTGATTGGCGTACTCCCAGTTGCTCATCCAACCTAGAAACAGGCGGCGGTTACCGGTATTGGCCCAGGTCACGCCGGCGTACTCGTCGGGGCCGTAGTCGGCCCACTTCGTTCTGTCATTCAGCGTAGTAAAGGTGTGGCCATCAAACTGCCCCACGAAATACTGCGTGGCCGAGCCACCGTTGGGGCCGCCGGGATTGAGGTTGACGACGAGTACCCAATACGTCTTACCGCCGAGCACGAGCGGAAATAAATCGGGGCATTCCCACACGCCGCCGTGGGCGCCCAGCTTCTGGCCAAACTCACTTTCCTTGGTCCAGTCCTTGAGGTTGGGCGACGAGTAGAAGGTGATGCGGTCGAGCGTGGCCAGTGTCATGACCCATTTTTTGGTGGCCTCATTCCAGCTCACTTTCGGGTCGCGAAAATCCTTGATGCCGGGATTTTTTAGTACCGGGTTCCGGGCATATTTCTTCCATGTTTTGCCCGCATCGAGACTGTAGGCGATGCTTTGGTTCTGGAAGGTGTTGGTGCCAGCCTTCTCGCCCTTGGGGTCGTGGTGGGTGAAAATGGCCACCAGCGCATCCTTGCCAAAGCCCGCCGTATTGTTCGCATCAACCACGGCCGAACCGGAGAAAATATAGCCCAGGCTATCGGGGTAAAGGGCAATCGGCTGTTCCTTCCAGCTCAACATGTCGGGGCTGGTGGCGTGGCCCCAGTGCATCGGCCCCCAGGTCATGCCATCGGGATAATATTGGAAAAACAGGTGGTAGGTGCCTTGGTAATACACCATGCCGTTGGGGTCATTCATCCAGTGGGCGGCCGGCGCAAAGTGGTAGGCCGGGCGGTACTGTGGCGTGGCGGGCGGTACGGGAGCTTGCTGGGCAGACGCAGTTGCAGCCAGCAGCGAGCAACCTAAAAACGCGAGTAATTTATTCATGGTCAGAAGAATCGGGTGGGAAAAGAAAAGCGGCGAGCTACGTGGTCTGCAACGCGAGCAACTCCGTTATATCGGCGGCCGTGAGGGCGGGGGTAGCGCCCTGGTGGGTGGCTACCAGCGCCCCGGCCGCGCAGGCAAAGCGCAACATGGCCTCGGGCTCTTCCCCGGCCAGCCAGCCCTTGAGCAGCGCAGCCAGAAAAGCGTCGCCGCTGCCGATGGTATCGCGCACCTCCACCGACAAGCCGGGTGCCCGGTACAAGCGTCCGCCAGTCCAGAGCAAGGCGCCGTCGGCCCCGCAGGTCACGCACACGGCGTGTAGCTGGTAGCGCTCGGCCAGCCACTGCATAGCTTCGGTCCGGTCGTGTACCGGACCGTGCCCAAACCACTCCATTAGTTCGGCTAGCTCGTGGTGGTTCATCTTTACCAGGTGCGACTTGCCGAGCAGGTACTTCGTAATTTCCTTAGTATAGTGGGGCGGGCGCAGGTTCACGTCAAACACTCGAAAGCGAGCGTTTTCGAGCAGACGGTACAGCGTTTCTCGGCTACCCGCCTGGCGAGCCACCAGGCTGCCATATACCAGCACGTCGGCCTGAGCCACTAGCTCGGCCAGCGCCGACTCGTAGTGGATATAATCCCAGGCCACGGGCTGCACTATCTTGTATACCACCTCGTTGGCATCATCTACATTAGCTTTTACCACGCCCGTGAGGTGGGTATGTCCTTGCTGCACGTGCGCCGTGCTGAGGCCCTTCGACTCAATAAAAGCCAGCAGCTCGCGGCCCAGCTCATCGTCGCCCACGCGGCTGATGAGCTCGACCGGCTGCCCTAGCTGGTGCAGGTGCACGGCCACGTTAAATGGCGCGCCGCCTGGCTGCTGGCCAGTGGGCAGAATGTCCCATAATACTTCGCCGAAACAGATGACAGACTTATTCATACGAAAAAGGATAGTTGGATTGGAGAAGTAATGCGTTGGGTGCTAGGGCACACCTACCTAGTGAAGCACGAGCACTTTATCGGCTTCTTCCAGGGTTTTACCCTTGGTCTCGGGCATCAGTTTCCACACGTACAGGAGTTGCAGCACCATCATGCCGCAGAAGAAGGCAAACGTGTTGCCGCCGCCCAGCTTCTCAGTAAGGGCTGGAAAGATGAAGGTGATAACCGCCGCCAGTACCCAGTGCGTGGAGCTGCCTAGCGCCTGGCCTTTAGCCCGCACTGCGCTCGGGAAAATCTCGGAGATAAATACCCAAATGACTGCGCCCTGCGAGAAGGCAAAGAAGGCGATGTAGGCAAACAGCAGCGCCGGCACCAGCACCCCGCCAAACTGTTGGCGATAAAAGGCTTGCGCCACCAGCCCCAGCGTGGCAATGAGTCCCACCGAGCCTATTAGCATCAGCTTGCGCCGCCCAAACCGGTCGATGATATTGACGGCCAAGAGCGTAAAACAGAAATTAACCGCCCCCACGCCCGCGCTCGACAACAGCGCCGCGCCCTGGCCCAGCCCGGTCATTTCGAAGATGCGCGGGGCATAGTAGATGATGGCGTTGATGCCAGCCAGCTGGTTGAAGGCCGCGAAGAGCACCGCCAACAATACCGGCCGCCGATACTGCGGGGACCATAGCGACTCGCCGGGGCCTTGCTCGGCAGCGTTGGCGACCAAGATGTTAGTGACATTCTGCTCGGCCGTGGTTAGGTCGATGCGCTCGAATACGGCGCGGGCTTCGGCGGTGCGGCCCTGGCGCAACAGCCAGCGCGGGCTTTCAGGGATACGGAACAGCAGCAAAAAAAAGACAATGGCCGGCGCGGCTTGCACCCCCAGCATCCAGCGCCAGGCATCGGGGCCAATGCCTTGGAGGGCAAAATTGGAGAGGTAGGCTAGCAGGATGCCGAACACGACATTGAACTGGAACATGCCCACCATGCGCCCCCGCGACTCGGGCGGCGACACTTCGGAGATGTAGAGCGGGGCCGTAACCGACGAGGCCCCCACCCCTAACCCGCCCAGAAAGCGGAACACCATGAACGGCACCCAGGCCGGCGACAGCGCCGCGCCCACCGCCGACACCAAGTAGAGCACCGCAATCCAGCTGAGCGTAGTGCGGCGACCGAGCGCATCGGAAGGCACACCGCCAAAAATGGCTCCTATCACCGTGCCAATCAAGGCGATGGACATCGTCAGGCCGTGCTGGTAGGAACTGAGCTCCCAGAGCTGCTGAATGGACTTTTCAGCCCCCGAAATCACGGCCGTGTCGAAGCCAAAGAGCAGGCCGCCCAGCGCCACCACGACCGACCAAAAGAAGACGTTTTTTTTCACGAGAATAACTAAAATGATGATTGACAAGCCCTAACCAGTAAGCCAACCAGGCTCCGGCTCCGCCAAACGGTCCACTAGTGGTCCCACCCTATACAGTCCGTTTGGCAGTGCCAGAGCCTGGCGGCCAGGTGCCTACCAGCCGTTATTTTGTTTATACAGCCCCTTGCTGAAGTTTATCTGGTTCAGCGGAATAGGCATGTACTCATCGCGGCCGACCGTGAAATTGGCCGTGGACAGATACTGACGCAGGTTCTTCTCCTTGGCGAAGTAGGTGTTCATGTAAGGGCCAGCAATGCCCCAGCGCACTAGGTCAAAGAAGCGGCAGCCTTCCATCGCAAACTCCATCCGGCGCTCGAAGCGCAAGGCATCGCGGCCGTAGGATTGGGTGAAACCAGCGGTGGGGTACAGGCCGATTTTGTAATTGGATGTGGCCGAGCCGTTGGCTTGCTTCAGTAGGCCGGTGCTGTTCTGGGCACGGGTCCGAATCTGGTTGATGAGCGGCAGCGCGTCGGCGGGGCGGTTAAGCTCAATCAGGGCTTCGGCTTTCCACAGCAGCACATCGGCGTAGCGGATGATGGCCCAGTTTTTCGACGAGCTCATAAAAGGCGGTGTCTTCTGGAAGCTCGGGTCGGTAGGCAGCACGCTCTCCTTCATCGAGAGGTTGTAGCCGTACACCTGCGGCACCCGCACCCACGAGTTATCAAACACAAAAGTGGGGTTGTACTTGAAGGGGTGCCCCACCACGGCTACCGTGTGGTCGACGCGTGGGTCGACGGTGGTAGCCAGGAAATCGCCGGCCGTTACTAGGTCGCCCGAGGTGTTGAAGTCCGTGAAGCGCGGCAGGCCGGTCGTGGCATCGGTCTTGAAGGCGTTAATCAAATTTTGGCTGGGGCAGTGAAACGAGCAGCAGCCATAGTCGGGGTTCATGGGGTAGTTCAACTCGTTGCCGCGGTCGGTACGACCCTTGGGCGTGCCGTCGTTGCGCGAAAACTGAATGGCGAAGACCGACTCTACTCCGTTATCACCCGCAGTGAGGAAATTGGTAGCAAAGTCGCTGTGCAGCTGATATTTGCCCGAGGCAATAACCGCGTCGCAGAGCGTATTCACCTCCGTCAGCTTGGTGGCATCGATGCCAGTTACGGCATTGGCATCGTTCTGGGTGTAGGCTTGGTAGAGCAGCGTTTTGGCCAGGTAAGCCTGAGCGGCCGACTTATTGGCCCGCCCGATTTCGGGCTGGGTTGCCGGCAGGTTGGCCACGGCCGCGCGGAAGTCATCGGCAATCTTGCTCCACAGCGCATCGTTGCTCAAAGCCCGGTTCGAGACGCTGGGGTAGTCTTCAGTAGCCAGGTTCTCGTCGATGTAAGGCACATACTTAAACATCTCCTTAAGCAGGAAGTAGAAGTGTCCTCGTAAGAAGCGCATTTCGCCTTGGCGAATAGTTTTGGTTGGCATAACCGTCGCGTCCACGGCATTGAGACGACGTAGCGCGTCGTTGCAGCGCGAGATACTTAGGTACATGCGGTACCAGAACTCGTCGGTGTTGCTGAGGTCGACGCGGTTGAAGGTGAAGGTTTCGTAGAAGTGAAACGCATCCACGTCGGCCGTGCCGCCGCCGCCTTTGTAGGCATCGCCGCCGCGCACGTTGCCGTAGGGCCACATCGAGGTGTAGGGCACGTAATAGATATCGTTGCCGAGCTGCGAGTAAGCGGCAATTACTTGTTTATCAATGTTCTCAGGCGTGTTCAATTGGCTATCGCTAAGCGCGCCAGTCGGGTTCACATCGAGAAATTCTTTGTCGTTGCAGCTTACGCCCAGCGTGAGTAGCGAAACAGCCAGCAGACTGGTTTTGAAGAGGTTCATGGGAATTAGTGCTAGCAGTTAGAAGGAAACGTTGAGGCCTGCGGTGAACACGTGCGGCACCGGGTATTGGTAGTTGGTAACCTCGGGGTCGGGGCCGGTAAACTGCTTGCTTTTGATAAGCAGGAAGTTCTGGCCCTGCACGTAGAGGCGCACGTTTTGCAGCCGGATTTTGCTCACCAAGCTCGTGGGTAGGCTGTAGCCCAGCTGCACGTTGCGCAGCTTCAGGTAAGAGGCATTTTCGACGAAGTAGGTCGAAGAACGGCCTTCGTTGTTGGAGTTTACCAAGGTTGGAGCCGGGATGCTCGAACCTGTATTAGTAGGCGACCAGGCATCAAGCAAGCGCGTGCCCCAGTTTTCGCCCGAAGCCAGCGACGAGAAATCGGTGCGGAATTTCGAGTTGTTATAGGCGTAGATGCCCTGCACGCCCTGGAAGAACACCTGCACATCGAAGCCCTTCCACGAAGCGCCTAGGTTCAGGCCGTAGTTGAAATCGGGAATTCCTTCCGTAATCCAAGTCTGGTCGAAGTTGTCAACTTTACCGTCGCCGTTCAGGTCTTTGTAACGGATGCGGCCAGGAGCCGCACCCACCTGCGTGGGGCCGCCCGCCACTTCGGCGGCGCTCTGGTACAGGCCGTCGGCCACGTAGCCGTAGGTGGCATTGATGGAGTGGCCCAGGCGCGTCACATCTTGGCCGTTGCCGCCGTAGGCGTTGATTACCTCGGCCGGCAGGTAAGTGAGCTTGTTGCGGAACGTAGCGAGGTTACCTGTGATGTTAAAGCTCAGGCCATTGGCCAACGTATTCTGGTAGCTCAGCAAGAATTCCCAACCCGTATTCTTGATGGATGCACCGTTGACGTACTTATCGCCACCCTCGCCCACCACGCCCAAATAAGGCAGGTTTACCAGGATATCGGTGCTATTCTTAATGAAATAGTCGACCGAACCGGTAATCTTGTTGCCCAGGAAGCCAAAATCAGCCCCAATGTTAGTTTGGGTGGTAGTTTCCCACTTCAGGTCAGGGTTGGCCTGCTGCACGCGGCGGTAGCCCGAGGGCAGGTTAGTATCGTTGCCGTAGATGTCGTAGGCCGTACCGATATCGTAGGCGAAGTTGGGGTCGAGCGTACCTAGGCTCGATTGGTAAATGGCGCGGGAGGCGTAGTTGGCAATGTCCTGGTTGCCCGTCTGGCCCCAGCCGGCACGCAGCTTAAGGTCGGAAACAAAAGCCGCGTTGTTTTTCAGGAAATTCTCCTCGCTGATGCGCCAGCCGCCCGACACAGCCGGAAAGATACCGAACTGATGGTCAGTGCCAAAGCGCGACGAGCCATCGCGCCGAATGGTACCCGAGAGCAGGTAGCGGTCCTTAAACGCGTAGTTTACTTTGGCGAAGTACGAAGCCAACCGGTAAGACGTAGCCGAGCCGCCGTTGTCCTTGTTGGCCGAGCCGGCATCGAGCACAATGTAGTTGGGGTCCTGGCTGGCGAAGTTGGTCCGTGAGGCGTAAAACGCTTCCTGGTTGTAGCTGATGCGCTCATTGCCCAGCAAAACGCTCAGCGTATGTTTGCCGCCACCCAGCGTCAGGTCGTAATTCAGCGTATTCTGCCACACCCAGTTGCCGAAGGTGCTTTCGTTGTTGGTTACGCGGTTGTTGGCGTTGGAGAGGTAGCCAGCGGTGAAGGTCTTATACAGCTCGTTGTACTTATACAGCGAGTAGTCAACGCCGAAGCTGGTACGCAGGTGCAAGCCCTTGATAATCTCCGCATCGGCAAAGGCATTGCCGAACAAGCGGTAGAGGTCTGAGCGGTTTTGCTGGTTGTCGGTGAGCAGGCGTACGGGATTGTCGCGGTCGCCGATGCCATTGACCGGGCCGCCCCAGCCTACGCCGTCCACGGTGTGCACCGGTACGATATTGAGCAGCTGGCTGCTGCGGTCACGTATCAGGTTCAGGTCAAACTGAGCCTCCTGCAACTTGCTCACGGTCAAGTTTTGACCAATCTTCAAGTGGTCGCCCAGCAGCGAGTAGTCCGAGTTGAGTCGGCCCGTCCAGCGCTCAGCGCCGGTGTATTTCAGCGTGCCCGTGTTTTTGTAGTAGTTCAGTGAAAACAGCACGCCGCCGTGCTCGCCGCCGTTGCTCACGTTCACGTTGTACTGCTGCGTGAGGGCCGTTTGCTGGGTTTCCTTGAACCAGTCAGTATCAGCCGTGCGCTGGGTGTGGGCCGCATCCAGAAACTCGGGCACAATCACGGCATCGAGCACCGGCTGCCCAGCTGGCCCCTGGTGCGACTGAAAGCTGTAGAACGGGATATTGGGCGTCGTGCCATCGTTTATCGAAGCCTGCCAGTAGATACGCCCGTAGTCCTGGGTGTTCAGCATCTTGATGTGTGGCCCCGGCGCCTGGGCCGACACGAAGGTGGAAAAATCCACCCGCGTCACGCCCTTTTTGGCTTTGCGTGTCGTGATGATAATCACGCCGTTACCAGCCCGCGAGCCGTAGATGCTCGCCGCCGAGGCATCTTTCAGCACCTGAATGCTCTCGATGTCGTTCTGGTTGATTTGGTTGATGCCCGTCTTGGTCGGGATGCCGTCAATGACGTACAGCGGGTCGTTATTACCCAGCGTGCCAAAGCCCCGGATGCGCACCGCCGTATTGTTGCCGCTAGGCGAGCCGTCGGTGGTAATCTGCACGCCCGGCACGCGTCCTTGCAGGTTGTTGACCACGTTGTTGGAGGTCATGCCCTTCACCTCGTCGGTTTTTACGACCGATACCGCGCCCGTCAGGTCGGCGCGTTTCTGGGTCTGGTAGCCCGTCACGACTACCTCATTCAGGTCTTGCGTGGTGGGCTTCATCTGCACCGTAATGATGGTGTGACCAGCCACTGCCACCTCCTGCGCCACGTAGCCCACCGAGGAAAACACTAGCGTAGCCGTCGAAGAAACCGTGAGGGTAAACTTACCAGTGGCATCGGTCGAAGCCCCATTGGAGGTGCCTTTCACGATTACCGTTACCCCTGGCAGGCCTCCGCCTTTCTCATCGTTTACCTGGCCTGTGATGGTGATGTCGGCGTAGGCCCTGGCAGGAGTTTCGGGGGCGACGGCCAGGGTAGCGCTGGGAAGTGCAGCTACCGCCAGTGGCGCGGCAGCTAGTAGCGCGGGCAGGCCAAGCCGCCGCGCCAAGAGTACGCTTTTGCGCATAGTACGTAGGAAAAGTGGGTGAGAAAAAGTAGTGCTGCTATTGCCGCCCGCACTCTGCTTTCTCCGGTAAGTGTTTGCTCACTTGGCTGGCGGTGGTCGCCAGAACCTGAGGCGCAATAGCCTCAACTAACCAAGTGCAGCAAACCGAACCAAGCAGTTCCGGCGGCATTAGGGCTCAAAATTCTCCCTTCTTTTCTTACTACCTATTACACGATTAATTCAAAACCTTTCAAGTTTGAATCAAAAACAGCCCAACTGCTTATTATTTATAAATCAGCAGTTTATATTGTAAAAATAAGCTCCATATATTAACTGCTTTCAGTTTTTGAACCCCATTTTTCACTTTTGGTTCACGTGCTTGGGGCGCTGTGCAGCGCCCGAAACTCGGAAGGCGACATTTGGTAGCGCCCTTTGAAGCTGGTTGAGAAATAGGCCGGTGATGAAAAGCCCAGCTGATAGGCCACTTCGGCAATAGTCAGGCCTTCTTCTAGCAGCAGATGGCGGCTTTTGGTCAGGCGCAGACCTTGGATAAAATCGGTAACACCGGTGCCGAGCACGGCCTTCACCTTGCGATAAAGCTGCACCCGTGAGAGACCCAAACTGTGCGCGATGTCATCGACACTGAGTTCGGGGCGCGCCAGATTAGCCTCCACAATGGCCGTGAGGTCGGCCAGAAACTTCTGGTCGGGGCGCTGCGGCGGGCCCACTGTAGCGGTAGCTGTGCTAAGCTCGCGGCGGAAGTGCTCGCGTTGGCGCTGCCTATTGCTGAGCAGGGTGCGCAGGCTTTCGAGCAAAAAGGCCGGATTGAAGGGTTTGGTGAGGTAGAGGTCGGCCCCGGCCTGCACGCCCTCCACTTGCTGCTCGGGCGCCGAGCGCGCCGTGAGCAGCACCACCGGAATGTGCGAGGTGCGCCAGTCGCCCTTGAGCTGGCTGACTATTTCCAGCCCACTCAGGTCGGGCAGCATCACGTCGCACACAATAAGGTCAGGAATGCTATCGGCTGCCAAGTGCAAGCCACTGGCCCCGTCGGCGGCCGTTTTTACCTGGAAATGCGGCCGCAGTTTGCGGGCCAAAAAGGCATTGACCTCGGGGTTATCCTCAATCACCAGCACCAGGGCGGCGCTGGTGTCGCCGGTAGCAAAGGCCGCATCGGGCAGCGTTTCGGCCAGGTCCTCATCCAGGGTAAAGGCCGCCGATACTGGCATCGATACGGGCACTATCGAGCGTAGGCTTTCGGGCAACGCCAAAGGCAGCGTTACTACAAACGTGCTGCCCTTGCCCGGCTGGCTCCGAAAGGTAAGCTGGCCTTGGTGCAGCCGCGTGAGGCCCAGCGCAAGGGCCAGGCCCATACCCGACCCCTTGCCACCGGGAGCCTGCCCTTGGTAAAACCACTCGAAAATATGCGCCTGGTCCTGAGCACTGATACCGGGGCCGGTGTCTTCTATGCTCACCCGCACTTGTTTTTCAGCCACCAAGGGCTCAATACTTACCGTAATCTGGCCAGCTTCCGGCGTGAATTTCAAAGCATTAGCCAGTAGATTGAAAAACACTTTATCCAGAATATTCACGTCGAACCATAGGCTAATGGCTGGCTCGGCTGGCAAAAATCGCAGACTAATACCGCGCTGTCGGGCGGTTTTTTCGAACATATCTATGATTTCGCGCACAAAAGCTACGAGGTTGCCTTCAGTAGCCCGCACGGGCATTTTGCCCACGTCAATTTTGCGAAAATCCATGAGTTGGTTTACCAACTGCAAGAGACGCTGCGCATTGCGCCGCACCAAACCCAGTTCGTGGCGCTGGCTAGCCGCCAGCGGTGGCCCATCGGTGAGCACTTCTTCCAATGGCCCCAGGATGAGGGTGAGCGGCGTGCGCAACTCGTGCGAGAAGTTGGTAAAAAAGCGCAACTTAGCTTCCGTTTCAACGCGTGCCTGCTCGGCCAACGCCTCAATCTGGTTGCGCTGCGAGCGAATTTCCTGGTTTTGCCCGGCCAGCATCCGCGTGAAGCGGCGATTGGCCCGCAGTGCCCGCCACACCCACAGCCCCAGCCCGGCCGCCACCAGGAGTGCCACTACCACTACATATAGCACCACTTGCTGGCTGGCATAGGTGGCTCGCTGCATGCGCAGTAGCTCCTGCTGCCGCTGAATATCCTGCTGCTGACTAGCCAGCTTTTCTGACTGCATCTTCATTGTCAGTACGTTGGTCGAGTCAATCACCATTGTGCTGAGCAGATTTTCTTTCGCGTAGGGCTCGTGCTGTAGGATGTGCATGGCCGTGCGAATAGCCTCTTCACCGCCTGGCGAGTATAGGAGCGTCGCCGCAATAATGTCATCTTGCACCAACTGAATGCCACCCTGAGGCCCAGACAGGCCGTCTACGCCTATCACGCGCACTTGGTGAGACAGCCCCAACTGCTTACACACCTGATAGGCCCCGAGCGCCATGCGGTCGTTGTGGGCGAAAATGAGCCGCACCTGCGGGTGAGCCCGCAACACGGCCGGCAGGGCCGCCAGCACCGACGGCCGCTCCCAAGTGCCTTGCACCTGCCCCACCACCCGCACGCTAGGAAAAGCAGCTAGCGCCTGCATCAGCCCCCGGTGCCGGTCAAGTGCTGGGGACGAACCAGCCGCGCCTAGCACTTCCAGCATTTCTCCATTCCCCCCCAACAGGCTGCCGATGTAGCGGCCTGCTGCTTGGCCTACCTCTTGGTTATTGCCCCCAACATAAGCCGTGTAGAGCTTAGACGTGGTGCGGCGGTCAAGTATAACTACTGGCGTGCCCCGGTTAAAAGCCTCCTCTACCAGCGGCGTAATAGGCTCGGCCTCGTTGGCTGAAACGATAAGTAAATCAACTTTTTCCTGTAGAAACTCCTGCAATTGCTGCCGCTGTAAGCGGCTATTGTCATGGGCATCTTTGAGCCGAAATTCCACGTTGGGATAAAAGCTCAACTCTTTCTTCATTCCCGCCAGCATGGCTTGCCGCCAAGCATCATTCATGGTGCATTGCGAAAAGCCAATAACGTAGTGCGGCACGGGGGCCGAGTATACTACATGAGGGCTTAAAATGCACATTAACAGGCAGCTCAACAGTAGTCGGTGTGCCATTTGGACCGCGGAAATCATGCTACTAAGGTAGCACTTCAGGCTAATTAGATAGAATATGAAAGTAAGTAGTCACTTATACAGGCAACAGTTTCCTATTAAAGCCACTTATATAGTTTGCGCATAACATAAATAGTCGAGAAGTGTACATCTATCGGAACTGAAATGGTCCAGTCAATATGGATGGTGTCCTAAGGCAGATTTAGACTGTCTTGACTGTGATGCACATCCAAGCTCTATCCACAAAAGGACCATGGCTGTTGCAGAACTTAACTGAGGACCTCGCGTGCAGCTACTAGCAATCAAATTAGACCTTCAAATTAGCGGTAAAGCTGCTTTTTGCACGTCTTAGGGCTAGCCACGACCGCCTATCGACCAAGCGGTAGAGTTCTGCAACAGCCACGACCTTTTACAGCTTGTAAAAGGCTCCTCTACTCGGTGCCGCCAAATAGGGGCCTTTATTGAAAAAATTGCTTCTATCAAGCAGCTAGTCAGACTAACAAACACAGCTATTTGTCTATCGTAATTCAATTCAGTAGCTAAATTTTAAAGGCTTATCCAGCAGTTGGAAGGGCTATCGAATCGCAAGAAAATATTGGAGCAAGCATGCCTTTAAACCGTGGTGTGGTAAGGGTGTAATTTTAAATGGATTGCGTAGGATAAATAGTATTTTAACGCACTAGAGGGGCTTTTCTTTACCCATAAGCACCTACTAGAATGTAATATTGCCACAATGATAATGTGGCATACACTGCTAGGGCTGTTGGGTTTGCTTTTGCCGTCACTTGCCTTCGGGCAGGCGGCCCCCACTACCGGCTGGCAACCCGAGACGGTCCTCAGTCACCTGATGCTGCATAGCCTGGCTCAAACGCCCGCCGGCCTGCTCTGGGTGGGTACCGATGAAGGCGTGTACCGCTTCGATGGCACCCAAGTGGTATCGCTCAACGCGTTGCGCCGCCGGGGGGCGGCCCTGCCGCCGGTACCCTGTAATACATTGCTAGTTACCCCCGATGGCTATCTCTGGCTAGGCACCGACAATGGCCTCTACCGCTTTTCGCCCACGGGCACACTCCAGCTGCTGCCCCTGCCCATGCCCGCCAGCGCTACCCCGGAGGTACCCGCCCTGGCACTAGCCGCCGATGGCCGCCGGGTATGGGTTAGCCAGGGCCGCACCGCCCTGCAGGCCTACACGCTGGCCGGGCAGCCCATCGGGCCGGTGCTAGCCAGCCTGCCGGCCCTGACCAATATTTACCCCGCCCCCGACGGCAGCCTCTGGCTCAGCAGCCAGCACGGCCGCACCCGGCACTTGGCTGCGTCGGGCCAGGAACTGGGCACCTGGGACCACCCCGGCCGCTGGCTACGCCCCGTGCTCGACCCCGCCGGTCGGGCCTGGCTGCTCAGCGCCCGGGCCGCCTACCGCCCCGGCCCAGCCGGCCAACTAATGGAAGTTCTGCGCTGGGACCAGCCCGGCCCCGAAAAAATAGTGGACTTGCTACCCACCCCCGGTAGTCCTACGCTGCTGAGCCGGGAATTGGTGCGCCAGTTGGAGTGGACCCCCGGCCCCGAACCGCATCCCCGCGTGCGCTTCAGCCTACCCCTGCCGCTCTGGCCCACGGCCAACTGGAGTGGCCGGCTGTGGGCCGACCCCGGCGGGCACTGGTGGGTATTCGATACGGGCGCGCGGGGCTGCTGGCACCGCGAGGCCACGCCGGTCTTCATCCGGGCGTTGCCGGGGCCGGGAGGGCGACCCTATAGTGTGCGCGCCAGCGTGCGCCTGCCCGATGGCCGCCTGCTGGTGAGCAGCTATGAAACCGGCCTGCTCACCCAGGCCGCCGATTCGCCGTTGGCCCCCTTGCGCCGCTGGCCCGCAGCCCGGCTGCCCCAGGGCAACGCCCCCGTGCTGATGGGCATCGTGCCCCGGCCCCTCGGGCCAGCGGGCGACTGGCTGGCCGGGGGCGTCACGCCCTTTTTGCTTTTCAACCCTAGCACCGGGCATTTTCGGGAGTTGCCCGTGGCCGGGGCGGTGCAGACTATTGCCGGGGTGCTGGGTCTGGCCTATGACACTACTACCAAGGCCGTATGGGGAGCAGCACGCACTGGGCTCTATCGCTACGATGCCAGCCGGCAAGCCTTCCAGCCTTTCGTGCCGTTAATAGGGTCAGCGGGCCGCCAGCCACCGTTCAGTGGACACATTGTGGAGGCGGTATGCCCCGATGGGCGGGGCAAGCTCTGGCTGGCTACACCCAAAGGCGTGGAGCGCGTGAGCCTGACTACCGGGGCGCGGGAGCTGTATGGGCCGACCGAGCCCGCTCCTCGCCGCGCCGATGTGGAAGGGGCCCGCTGCTTGTACCTGGCCCCGAGTGGCCGGCTGTGGGTGGGCACGCGCACGCACGGGCTGGCCGTGGTGGAGCCCGACGGCCGGATTCACGCGGCCCTCACGCCCAGCCAGGGGCTGCCCAGCCCATCCATTGCCAGCATTTTGTCGGGGCCGGGGGGCTTCTTGTGGCTGGGCACCTACCAAGGGCTGGTGCGCTACCAGCCCGCCACCGGGCAGCTGTCAGTATTTACCACCGCCCACGGGCTGGCCTCGGATGAGTTCAATGCCAATGCCGCTTACACCGACCCACGCGATAACTCGCTGCTTTTGGGCGGCGTGGCCGGGCTGCACCGGATTATGCCCCGGCAGGTGCCCAGCCCCAGCCCCGAGCGCCCGCGGCTGCTGCTCACGGCCCTTACCGCGCTTAGCGCTTCGGCCGAGGCTAGCCGGACTCGCTATCTACTTGCTGATGAGGTGCTGCCGGACTTGCGGCTGGCCCCTGACCAGCCGATTATCGACCTGCGCTTGGCCCTCACTAACAGCCCCGATGCCAGCCGTGCCCGCTACGCCTACCGGGTGCGCGGCTGGCTGGCCGACCGCTGGCTGGGCCTAGGTACCACGCCCCAGCTGCGCTTGCAAGGGCTGCCACCGGGCGAGTATACCGTCGAAATTCGGGGGGAAAGCAGCCAAGGCGTGGCCGCCACCAACGTGCTGCGCCTGCCCCTGACAGTGAGCACGCCCTGGTGGAACCGCCCCCTCACCTGGGGGCTGGCTGCTCTCGCTGCCCTCGCGGCCATGTACCGATGGCAGCGAGGGCGCCTACGTCAGGTACGCCGCGAAAACGCCTTGCGCAGCCGCCTGGCTGCCGACCTGCACGACGAAGTAGGCTCGCTGCTCACCCGCGTGACTATGCAGGCCGAGCTGCTGCACGAGCTGGCCCCCGCCCCCTCGCCCCGCCTGGCCACACTGGTTGAAGACAGCCGGGCCGCGGCCAGCACGGTGCGCGACATTATCTGGAGCGTCGATACCGCCGCCGATACCCTCGGAGCCCTCACCGACCGCATTCGCGACCACCTCGATGCCACCGCCCGCGCCACCGGCCGTGAGGTAGTATTTGAAGATAAAAACCTGCCTGGCCCCGACCAGCCGCTGCCACCTACCGTGCGCCAGCACGTGTATTTAATCTGTAAGGAAGCCGTTACGAATGCGCTCAAGTACTCGCCGCCTGGCACGCTCGTGTCCGTGTCATTGTGCTGTACTCCACTTCTTGAGCTTCTGATAACCAATAAATTGATGGATAGTAGTTCGCCGAGACGCGCTGGGCAGGGCCTGCGCAATATGCGTCACCGCGCCGGGCTGCTACGCGCTGAGCTGGCCGTGGGGCCGGTGCGCGAAGAGTGGCAAGTGCGTCTGCGATTGCTAGCCGGGTAGTGCGGCTACCGTAGCCGTGTACCCTGTTTAGGGTACACGTAAGATAGAAGCCTGAACCGTAGCGCTGGCAATCTTTGTCGTAGCTATTAAGCTATAAGCCCAGCTTTTGCTGCCTTCTACTTAAAGGCGACTAGCTGGGTGAGTTGCCTATTCCTACTCTAAGATGCCCTTTCTGAGCTGTGAAACTTGTTGCACTACACTTTGCCAGGGCTAGGTGCTGCTACTAGTCGGGAGGCGGGGGTTAAAGACTGCCTCCCAGGGCGTGGAGAATCACAAATCGCCCTTAGCGGCGCGGCTCAGCAGCTCGCTGCGCGAGTTCACGCGCAGCTTCTCGTAAATGCGCTTGACGTAGGTATGCACCGTGTCGGGGGCAAGGGTGAGGCGGGCAGCCACTTGTTTTTCGCTCAGGCCTTCGGTGAGCGCTTGCAGCACTTCGCGCTCGCGGGCCGAGAGCAAATCGGGCTGCTGGCTGGGCTGCGGCTGAAAGTGAGCCAGCGCCTTACGCGCCACGGAAGGGGAGAGGGCCGCCCCGCCCGCCAGCACATCCAGAATGGCCTGCTTGTATTGTGGTAAGCTGGTGGCATTCTTGATAACGTAGCCCGTGGCCCCGGCCCGCAGCGCCTGAAAAATGCGCTCGGGGTCGTCATGCATGGTTTGCAGAATGATGTCAGTAGTGGGTAGGCGCTTGCGCAGCTGCGGCAGGGCTTGAAGGCCACTCTGGCCGGGCAGGCTCACATCGAGCAAGATGACGCGGGGCGGCAGGCTGAGCTCCAATTCCTCCCATAAGGCCTCGACCGAATCGACCACAATGGGGCAGGTGAACTCGGGCTGGTAACAGAGGTACTCGTGCAGCAGCCCGCGCACGCGGGCATCGTCTTCCACGATAGCCAGGGCGACGGGGAAAACGGTGGTGGAAGTAGGCATAGTGGGAGCAAAGGTGCGACGGGCAGCCAGCCAACCGGCCAGCCGGGCTGTACCCTGTTTAGGGTACGCAGCCGATGCGGGCTGGAGTGTAGCGGGTGGGAATTTTGTGGCAGCTAAAACTTTACGTCCTGCTTTATGCCTATTCATACGCCTTTCCTGCGCCAGCGGCTGCTGGCGGCCCTGCTGTTTATTCTGCTGTTGCTGGCGGGGCCGGCCGCCCGGGCCCAGGCAGTTTCGGCCTACGGCTTTAGCACCGGCACCGGGGCCACCCTCAACCCTATGGTTGGGGCCACCACGGCCATTGGAACGGGGCAAAGCAACGTGGCGGCCGGGCCATACCTCCTGGGGTTCACGTTCGTGTTCAACAGTGCCAACTACCTGCGGTTTTCGGTGGCCACCAACGGTACGCTGCGGTTTGGTGCCACCACCCTGGACCCAGTGGCGGCCTTTCCGGCTGCGTCGGGCAACAACGTACCGGGCGTGTCGCCGGCTTCGGGGCCCTATAGCACTGGGGCCGACGGGGGCGTGCGCTACCTGCTCACGGGCACGGCACCCAACCGGATACTAATCGTAGACTGGAGCCTGAGCCTGGTGTCTTCCGGTAGCGCCGACCGGCACTTTCAAGCCTGGCTGAGTGAGAGTACCAACACGATACGCTTGGTATATGAGGGCGGCTACACCCACAACTCCAGCAACCTGGGCTGCGGGGCGGGCATTGCATCCAGCACCGCCATCCACCGGTGCGTAGACCTGGGCACCAACATCAGCAATACCAATAGCGTGCCCGAGGTAGCGGGCAAAACCGTG
The DNA here is from genome assembly GCA_964251335.1 of uncultured Hymenobacter sp. Classification (GTDB taxonomy): domain Bacteria; phylum Bacteroidota; class Bacteroidia; order Cytophagales; family Hymenobacteraceae; genus Hymenobacter. Next base: position 11,188 of record CAXUKA010000008.1, on the reverse strand, counting down.
GCTGCGGGCCGCTACTTTCTATTTGACCCCGCCGCGACGAGCCCGCCGAGCAGCCCCACTGCGCCCACCATCGGTACGGTGGCACCCGCCAGCGGCCCCATTGGCACGAGCGTTACCCTCACGGGCACCAATTTTACGGGCACGACAAGTGTGCGCTTCGGGGAAATTTCGGCCCCGTTCGTGGTGAATTCCAGCACGCAGATTACGGCTACGGTACCGCGCGTGGCGTCGACCCAGAAAATCAGCGTCACCAATGCCAGCGACTTCGCCCTCACGGCCTCAGCCTTCACGGTAACGCGCGCCAGCTCGCTCACTTACGGCCTGGTAACCAGTAATTTTGCGGGGGTGAGCGGCAGTGCCAACGCCGCGCCTGCCGTGGTCGACCTCGACGGCGACGGGATGCTCGACCTGCTGGTGGGCCGCGCCGACGGCACCGTGAGCCGCTACGAGCAAGCGGCGGCCAACAGCACAACCTTTACGGCGCTGGGCAGCCTCCGGGATAATACGAACACTGTCATTGATGCGGGTACGCAAGCCACAGTCTGCCTAGTGGACCTGGAGGGCGACGGCCAGTTTACGCTGCTACTGGGGCGCGGCGACGGCACCGTGAGCGAGTACAAGCAGACGGCCGTGGGGGCGGCGACCTTCGCGCTGGTGCAAAACAACTTTGCTGCCATCATGACCGGCACCAATACGGTGCCCTGCGCCACCGACCTCGATGGCGACGGCTCCCTGGAGATGCTGGTGGGCAAGGGCGACGGCATCATTAGCCACTCCGAGCAGAACCCCCGCAACACCGATGCCTTGTATCGCATCAACACTAATTTCAACAATCTCCAGTTGCCAGGCAACGCGGCTCCGTTCTGCACGGACCTGGACGGCAACGGCCTCCTGGACGTGCTGGTGGGCATCTCGACCGGCAGCATCTACCGCTATGAGCAAACAGCAGCGGGCAGCTTCACCGTCAACCTGCTAACGACCAATTTCAACAACATCTCAGCGGGCACCAATGCCAAGCTCTGTGTGACGGACATCGACGGCGACGGGATGCTGGACCTACTGGTAGGCCGCGCCGACGGCACCATCGACCGCTACGAGCAGGGCTTCGTGCCCAACACGGCCCCCACCGACATCAGCCTGAATCCGGCCAGCGTGGACGAAAACCAGCCGGTGGGTACCGTAGTGGGTGCCCTGGGCACCACCGACGCTAACGCCGGCAACACGTTCGCTTATACCTTCGCCACGGGCGGGGCCGATAACGGCTCGTTCAACATCGCAGCGGGCAACATCACCACCAACGGCGTATTCAACTACGAAGCTAAGAACAGCTACAGCGTCAAAATCCGCAGTACCGACCAAGGCGGGCTGTTCGTTGAGAAAACCTTCACCATCAGCGTGAACAACGTGAATGAGACGCCCACCGTGGGCACCTTCACGCCCACCAGCGGAGTGCCGGGCACCGGCGTTACTATCAACGGTACGCACTTCAGCGACGCGGGCGCGGTGACGGTGAAGTTTAACGGCACCACCGCCACGGCCGTGACGGTGAGCAGCAATACCCAGCTCACGGCCACCGTGCCCACCGGGGCCAGCACCGGCCTTATTGCGGTGACCAATGCCGACGGCACGGGCAGCAGCAGTACCAGCTTCACGGTGCCTGCGCCCAATACCACCATCGTAAGTGGGCCGCCGGCCCTGACCAACAATAGCACGGTGAGTTTCCAGTTCAGCTCCGACCAGAGCCCGGTGGACTACACTACCAGTGGTGCGCCCAGTTTTGCCTACACCGGCAACGGAGCTAACTCCAGCTTCGGCCCCGTACCCGATGGCAGCTACACGCTGAGCGTGGCCGCCCACAACACCGTTACCAACCTCATCGACGCTACCCCGGCCACCTACAATTTCACGGTGGACACGCAGCGGCCCACGGTCACTATCACGAGTACGGCCAGTAGCCCCACTGCCACATCGCCCATTCCGGTGACGGTGACATTTTCGGAGAATACCACCAACTTTGGCAATAGCAACATAACGGTGACGGGGGGCACCCTTACCAGTGCCAGCGGTAGCGGCCGCGTCTACAACTTAGTAATCACCCCCACGGCGGCCGGCACGGTGACGGTGAGCGTAGCCGCCAGCGTGGCGACCGATGCCGCTGGTAATGACAACTTCGCTTCCAACCTGTTCAGCATTCAGTATGCGCCCGTGACGCTGGCCACCGTGACCACGGCCACACCCGGCAGCATTGCAGCCATCAGCGCGGTGCTGGGCGGCAATGTAAGCAATGCCGGTGGTGGCACCGTGACCGAAACCGGCGTAGTATACCTGGTGGGCAGCGGCACGCCCACTACCAGCAATACCAAAGTGGCCATTGGCAGCGGCACAGGTACTTTCTCGCAAACCGTGAGCGGACTGGCCGGCAATACCACTTACTCGGTACGGGCCTACGCCACTAATGAAGCGGGCACGGCCTATGGCAGCACCCTGACTTTCAACACCGCCAACCGCCCGCCCGTGGCCGGCAGCGACAGCTACATCGTGGCCGAAGACAGCGGCCCCACGGTCTTCAACGTGCTCCTCAACGACAGCGACCCCGACGCGGGCACCACGCTCGTCGTCACGGCCGTGATGCAGCCGGCCAATGGCAGCGTTACGTTTATCAGCACGGGCATCACGTTTACACCGGCCGTTAACTTTAACGGCACCACCAGCTTCATGTACACCATTGCTGACGGCAACGGGGGTACCGCCACCGGCACCGTGACGGTGACCGTGACGGCCGTGAACGACGCGCCCGTCGTGACGGTGCCCGCTACCCAAAATACGCCTTTCAACACGGCACTGACTTTTAGCAACGCTAATGGCAACGCCCTGAGCGTGGCCGATGTGGACGCGGGCAGCGGTCAGGTAGCTATCTATCTGCAGGGCACGCAAGGTGGCATTACGCTTAGCACTACGGCCGGCCTAACGTTCACCAGCGGTAGCAACGGCGGCGGCGGTTTCGGCTTCACGGGCACGCTGGCCAGCATCAACGCCGCCCTCAACGGGCTGAGTTTTTTGCCTAATAATGGCTTCAGCGGCGCGGCGGCCTTGCAGCTGACGGTCAACGACCAAGGCAACACCGGCAGCGGCGGGGCTATGTCAGACAGCAAGACGGTCGCCATCAACGTAGCGACGCCCATCAACCAGGCGCCCGTAGTGACGGTGCCCGCCACCCAGACCGCGCCATTTAATACACCCCTGAGCTTCAGCACCGCCAACGGCAACGCCCTGAGCGTGGCTGATGCCGACGCGGGCAGCGGCCAGCTGGAAGTGTATATCGGCGTGGTCAACGGCACCGCCACGCTCAGCACCGTATCGGGGCTGACGTTCAGCAGTGGTAGCAGCGGTGGCGGCAGCATGACGTTTCGGGGCACGCTGTCGACCATCAATGCCGCCCTCAACGGGCTGGTGTTTCGGGCTAACAATAACTTCAGCGGGGCAGCCAGCCTGCAAGTGTCAGCCAACGACTTGGGCAACACCGGCAGCGGCGGGGCCAAGTCGGACAGCAAGACGGTGACTATCAATGTGGCCGCCAACCAGGCTCCCGTGCTAGTGGCCAGCAGTGGCAGCACTAGCTGGGCACAGGGTGGCGGCGCAGTCGTACTCGACGCGGCCCTGACGGCCAGCGACGCGGACAACGCCAGTCTAGCCTCGGCCTTGGTGAGCTTGACCACGGGCTTCGTGAGCGGGCAGGATGTGCTAGGCTTCGCGAATGCCAACGGCATTACGGGCAGCTACAATGCCGGCACGGGCGTACTCACACTCAGCGGCTCAGCCTCGGTGGCCACTTATCAGGCTGCGCTGCGCAGCGTTACCTACAACAACGCGGCCGGTACACCCACCGGCAGCAGCCGCACGCTGAGCTTCGTGGCTAATGATGGCAGCGCGAGCAGCGCCGCCACCACCAAAACCCTGACGCTGGTACTGGCCCCCAACACCAGTATCGTGAATGGGCCACCGGCCCTGACCAACAGCCGCACGGTGAGCTTCGTGTTCAGCTCCGACCAAAGCCCGGTGGAGTACGCCACCAGCGGCGCACCTAGCTTTACTTACTCTAACAATGGCCCTAATTCCAGCTTCGGCCCCGTGCCCGATGGCAGCTACACGCTGAGCGTGGCCGCCCACAACACCAGCACCGGCCTCACCGACCCCACGCCCGCCACCTATAATTTTACGGTAGACGCGACTGCGCCCACGACAACTATCACCAGCTCGGCCGGGGCCAGCGGTGGCAGCACGACTACTGCGCCCATTCCTTTCACGGTGACGTTTTCGGAAACCGTGACGGGCTTTGTGGCGGGCGATGTGAGCGTGAACAACGGCAGCGTAACGAGCGGCAGCTTCGCGGCCGTGAGCGGTACGACTTACACCTTTACCGTGACGCCGACTACGGCGGGCACGGCCACCAGCGTGAGCGTGGCGGCCGGCGTGGCCCGGGATGCGGCCGCCAACGGCAACGCCGTTTCGGCAACCTATAGCCTGACCTACGCACCAGCCCCCACCATCACGGCCCTGAGTGTAGGTGCCGAGCTGCCAGGCATGCCCGTGGTTGTCACCGGCACGGGCTTCACCAGCGGCAGTACCGTCAGGTTTGGCGGGATGGCGGCGGCCAGCGCCACGTTTACTTCGGCTACTTCGCTTACAGCTGTAGTGCCGGTGGGCGCGGCCGTAGGTAGCACGGCTGTGGTGGTTACGACCGGTGGGGCGAGTAGCGTCAGCAGCCCAGCCTTTACGGTGCTGAAGGTATATGATGCGGCCGCTAACTGCCTGAGTACGGCCAGCTACGCCACTACCGGCGATAACGCCTGGCATTACCTGCTGGCTACCACCGGCGAGGTGGTAGCCGCCCTGCACGACACCTACGCCGGGCTGGGCACCGTGTCGGTGAGCTACCTGGCTACCGGTGGCACCGGCCCCGTGCGCCAGAATACCAGCGGCACGTACTACCTTGACCGCAACTTCAAGCTGACGGCCAGTGGCAGTCCCTTCGCGGGTACCAGCGTGGAAGTGCGCTTCTACGGCCTCACCTCCGAGCTGGCCCGTCTGCAAGGCGCCGATGCCAGCGCCACCTACGCCAATCTCAAAGCCACCCAGTATAGCGGCCCCAACGAAGACTGCGACCCGAGCAATAACAGCGCCACCGGCCAGGTCCGGACGCTGCCGCTGGCCGCCAGCACCCCCGGCAATGGCGTGCCGTGGTTTGTGGCCCAGGCCACCGTGGCCGACCACTTCTCCGAATTCTACCTCACAGGTAGTACCGCGCCCCTGCCCGTCGAGCTCACCGCTTTCACGGCCGAAGCAAAAAATGCCGCCGTGCAGCTAGCTTGGCGCACCGCCTCAGAAAAGAGCAGTGCCTGGTTCGAAATTGAGCGCAGCCACGATGGCCAGGTATTCACGAAAATCGGGCAGCAGGCCGCCCAAGGCACCAAAGTCAGCACGACAGACTATACCTTCCTGGATGCGCAGCCGGGAGCAGCGGTGGTTTACTACCGCTTGCGGCAGGTCGATGTAGACGGCACGTTTAGCTACTCGCCAGTGCGCAGCGTAGCTGTGGGTGGCAAGGCAATGCTCGCTCTGTTCCCGAACCCGACTACTGGGGTAGCCACACTCACCGGCGCGCAGCCCGGCACCCTGGTGCAGGTGTACGACGCGTTGGGCCGCGAGGTGCTGGCTGCCACAGCCGATGCCACTGGCTCGGTGGCGCTGCTACTGCCGTCCGGGCTGGCCTCTGGCGTGTACGTGGTGCGCCTGGGAGCTACGGTTTTGCGCCTGAGTGTAGAATAAAATAGGCCGTTGAAAGCCAGTATAATCAACTCACAGCTACTACGGCCGGTGATAAAAAGCCTGGAGGTTAGCGCGGTACTTGCGGGTCCATTTGAGGGTCTGGCCGGTGCGGAGCTTCACCCAGTACTCGCCGTTGAAATAGGCCTCCAGCGATTCAATGTGGTCTAAGCCCACGAGGCAGGAGCGGTTGATACGCGTGAACTCGTGCGGCGCCAACTGTTGCGCCAACTTCGCCAGGCTGTCATAGATGAGGTGCGTTTTGGTGGCCGTGTGCACCATTATGTAATTGTGGTCGGCTTCAAAATAGAGGATATCGGCCGTTTTTATAAAGAACAGCGTGCGCTGGTCTTTCACCAGCAGGCGCTGCAAGTAGCTGGCGCACGGGGCCACCGTGGCGAGCAGGGTGCGCAGGGCCTGGCTGGCACCCGCACTGCCCCGCAAGTCCAACTGGGTTTTGACCCGCGCCACGGCTTGCCCAAACCGGTGGTGGTCGAAGGGCTTGAGTAGGTAATCCGCCGCGCTGAATTCGAAGGCCCGGATGGCATACGAATCGAACGCGGTGGCAAACACGACGAACGGCTGGTAATGCGGCCATACTTCGCGCAACACGGCAAAGCCATCCATCTCCGGCATCTGCACATCTAGGAACAAGAGGTCGGGCCGATGCTCCAAAATTTGCAGCACGGCCTCGGGGCCATTTTCCGCTTCGCCAATCACTTCGATAGCCGTTTCGCTTTTCAGAAACGTGCGGATGATGCGCCGCGAAAGCTGCTCATCGTCAATTATTAGTGCTCGGTAGCTCATATAGTCATAAGGATAGGCGAAGCCGCTGTGGTCCGCAACGCGGCCGGCAGATTATGAGGCACCCGCAGCCGCACCACCGTGCCGCCCGCCGGCGGCTGCACAAATTCCAGCTGCGCCTGGCCGTGGTACAGTTTTTCCAGCCGGGCCTTCGTGTTGCTCAGGCCGATTCCCTGGCCCGCCGCAGCTGGTCGGCGCGGTGCTGCCCTTCGACCGGCCGCCGCGCCGTCGTCGCTTACTTCCACGACCAGGTGCTCGCCCTCGCGGTGGGCGGCAATGCGCAGGCAGGCAGGCCCTAATACCTGCTCAATGCCGTGAACCATCGCATTTTCCACTAAGGGCTGCAGCAGGAATTGCGGAAACAGACACTCCTGCGTGTCGGCAGCAATGGCAAATTCGATGTGCAATCGGTCTTGAAAGCGAATTTTCTGAATGTGCAGGTATTTCGTTACAAATTGCAGCTCCTCCCGTAGCGGTATCAATTGGGCGTCGCCGTTGGACAGTACGGCCCGCAGCAGGTCGCTCAGCGCCGTGACCATGGCAATGGCCCGCTCGTTCTCGTGCTCCAGAATCAAGCCCACGAGGGAGTGGTGGGCATTAAACAGAAAATGCGGGTTTAGCTGCATTTTGAGCGCCTGGAGCTGGGCCCTTGCCAGCTGCGCGTTCAGTTGCTCATTGGCCAGCTCGTAGCGCACATTTTGGTGCTGCAGCATCTGGTTCCGATAGGCGTGAATGGCAATGCCGTAGCCGAGCACCAGCAGCAGGTACGTGGTCAGCGAAATGCTTAGCCGCAGCAGCATGCTGGCCCATATGCCATCGGGGCCCCAGGTGCGGCCGGTCGTCAGCCCAAGCCACCCGTAAAGGACCAGGTAGCTGAGGCACGTGATGAAAAGATTCAGCCCGAATGGGACTGATAGGTGCAGGCCTAGGTTGCGCCCCCACCGGCGCAACGGCCGGAAGGACGTGAGAGGAGCCCGGTAAGCCAGATACAGGATGAGCGGCGTGCTCAACCACCAGAGTAGCCCCCGAAGTAGCAATTCCAGCTCTTCTGTACCCGTGAAGCTGGGAGCGCCCTGGAGCACCCAATACGCATTAGTCTGCATGTAGCCCACCAGCGCAAAACCGCCCCAATACAAGGCGGCCACCGCCCAAAATTGCCAGGCCCGAAGGGGCATGCCCAGCGCCTGAAATACCGGTTGCAAGAGCTTCATGCCTTGAAGCTACGAAGCCCGTGTGTGCCCAGTATAGCTCTCAAGCACAAAGGCATTTCTATTTGGGCTGCGATAGGCCGTTGCGCTACGCTCTCGCACTAGAGCTAGCGGCGAAATACCTGCTTTCCTAGCTGCTGCCACTCCACTCAGATAAAAAAGCCTTCCACTTGGATAATTCCGGTCGTTGACTGCCTTGGATGCGGAAGTACTTCACGGCGATTCGGGACTTATCGCCCCTTCTAAATCCCCTTGTAAAAAAACAGCAGCATTGCTGACCATCAGCCTCTACTCTCTGATAATGGATAAACTCAGCAAGGCTGCCCGACTATTCTACGGACTGGCAATTGCCGGACTGGGCATCCAGCAGCTGGCTTACGGCCGGTTTATTCCCGCGCTCCTGCCCGCTTGGCCGGGCCGCATTCCGGGGCTATCTCTGTGGGCCAGCCTGGTTGGGGCGGCCCTGCTCGCGGCGGGGGCCGCCATTGTTTTCAATCGGAAAACCGGGCTGCTCTCACTCGCGGCAGGGGGCTTGCTGCTGGGCTTGCTCTGCTTCAGCCACGTTCCCTATGAGCTGCTCGTTGACCCCTACAGCGACCACCTGGGGTCGTGGACCAATGCCTTCACGGCCCTTGCCTTGGCCGGGGGGGCGCTCACGCTAGCCGGTAGCTATTGGGAGGAGAATGGCCAGCCGGACGCATTGCCTGCCAGGAGCACGGTAGCCCGCAATGCCCGGGTAGTAGGCCGGCTTTGCTTTTGCACCACCATCGTGACTTACGGCATTTGTCATTTCTTGTATACCAAGTATATATCCCCGCTCGTACCCGCTTGGATTCCCTACCCGGCTTTCTGGACTCATTTGACGGGCGTGGCCCTCTTTGGCGCGGGCAGCACCATCCTCCTAGGTATTCACCGCCGAACCAGTGCGTTGCTGCTGGGTACCATGATTTTGCTGTGGGTCATTAGCTTGCACTTGCCCAGGGTTATCAACGCTCCCTTGCCAGCCCGGCCCGGTGAGCTAAGCAGCCTGCTCGAAGCAATTGCCTACACCGGAACGGCTTTCGCTATCACCACCGCCCGGGCCGGGAAAAATGGTGTTGTATATTCTCCAGCTTCCGCAATGCTGCTTGCCAGGAAAGAGGAAAAGCAGGCTCGCTAAACGTCCTTGACTAAATTTCCAGCCGATGCCTTCTAGCCTCATCGCTCCAGCACCGATTCTTCCCCGTGCCGCCACGCCTCGCATTCAGGCCCTGGATATTGTGCGGGGCTTGGCCATGGTCATCATGGCCCTCGACCATAGCCGCGAGTTTTGGAGCCCCATGCCCGTGCGGGCCGAAGACGTGGCCCATGCCTCGGCGCTGCTCTTTCTCACGCGCTGGGTTACGCATTTTTGTGCCCCCACCTTCGTTTTTTTATCGGGCAGCAGCATCTACCTGTATGAGCAAAAGCGGCAAAATAAGGCCGCGGTCAGTCGCTTGCTGCTCACGCGGGGCCTGTGGCTGGTGCTGCTGGAAATCGGGCTGCTCACCTTTATTCTGAGCTGGAACTATGACCTGATACTGTTGCTGGTTATTTATGTAATTGGTGCTAGCATGGTGCTACTGGCCGGCCTCATCTGGCTGCCCCGCTGGCTGCTGATGGGGTTGTGTATTGTCATTTTGGCCGGGCATAATTTATTGCCAAACATCCAACCCGTCACGGCGGCCAATGCCGGGTGGGCGCTGTTGCACAACGGGCCGTTTGTGCTGCCGGTGCTGGGCAAGCTGATGCTGGTGTCCTACTCGCTCGGGCCGTGGCTGGGCGTGATGCTGGCGGGCTATCTGGTGGGGCCGTGGTTTACTTTGCCACTACCTGCGCGCAACCGGCGACTTCGCTGGGCCGGCGCGGGACTGTTGGGGTTGTTTAGCGTGTTGCGCGCCACCAACTGGTACGGCGACCCAACTCCCTGGGGCGAGCAGCCGCAGGGGCTGCTCCACACGGCGCTCTCCTTCGTCAACGTAACCAAATCCCCGCCCTCGCTGCTCTTTCTCTGCCTTACCCTCGGCGTGGCCCTGCTGCTGCTCAGCCAGGTAGAAACCGCGACCGGCTGGCTCAGCCGGGTGCTGCGCACCTTTGGGCAGGTGCCCTTCTTTTACTACCTGCTGCACTTTTCACTCATAAGCGCCTTGTCTTGGGTCTGGACTACGCTGGCGTTTGGCCAGGCTGTGAATCTAGCGTTTGCCAAGGTCAGCGACTGGCCACCCGGCTACGTGCCCAACCTGGGGCGTGCCTACCTGGTGTGGATAGCTGTGGTGTTAACGTTGTACCTGCCGTGCCGCTGGTACCAGCAGTTCAAACAGCAGCACATGTACTGGTGGTTGTCGTATCTGTAAATCGAAGTTGGTTTTATATTTTGATGTGTTAATACTAACTGTCCTAGGCGCTGGTGACTGATAACTGATTGACTGCATTTAGAATCTCATGTTCAGGAGTGGGCCATCAACTGAAAAACAACGACAAGGCAAGTGCGAACGGCCCTTTAGTTTGTCACGATTACCCTTCCCCTTGTCCGACAGTTGCTTTAATCCTAAACCATTAATAACCTACTGACCGACAGTATGAGAAAGATTCGAATCATGGAGCACATCTCCCTGGACGGCGTAATCCAGCACGACGACGCCAACGGCTTTACGTATGGAAATTGGACGACGCCTTATCGTACGCCGGCGGGGTTAGCGGCCCTGCTCGAGGTCTATGGTACCCGCTTTGATTTGCTGCTGGGCCGCCGCACCTACGATTCCTTTGCCGTCTACTGGCCCACAGCCGGGGATAATCCGATGGCGAACGGGCTGAACGCGGCGACCAAGTACGTCGCTACCCACCGGCCGGACAGCCTCGCCTGGAGCCCAGCCCAAGACTTAGGTCCAAACATTATCGAGGGCATTCGGGCCGTAAAGGCCTCGAACGGCCCAGACCTACTCATCTGTGGCAGCTCCACCCTAACGTCCTTGTTGCTTGACCAGGGATTGGTCGACGAAGTGGTATTACTGGTCTACCCGGTGTTGCTGGGCCGGGGCACCCGCTTTTTTTCCGACCAGATCGCCCCGTGCGCGCTTGCGTTCGTCAGCTCGCAAGCGACGCCCACGGGCGTGCTTCTTAATACGTACCGGCCCGTAGGAGCACTGCGGCCCTAAATGCTGAGTATTAACTCAGCACTTTCTATGCTACGCTGTACCCCCTTTCTGCTGTTTGACGGTAATTGTGCGGAGGCGATGACGTTCTACCGCCAGTGTCTGGGAGGTGAGCTGAGGTGGTCTAGTTATGCTGGACAGTTTAGGGCGTTAAGTTGAAGAAGCTGTTGGTGAGTATGATAG
>CAXUKA010000007.1:0-52155 GCA_964251335.1 uncultured Hymenobacter sp. | reverse complement strand
GCCCGAAGTGCCGGTGCCCACGGCGCTCGGCACGGGCAAAGTAGCCAGCCTGGCCGGCACGGCAGCTTCGCTTCATCGCTATCTGAAGGGGCTGCAAGCGGTGCCGATTCGCTGGCGTACAGTGGCCGTGGCGGCGGTGGTGGCGGGCTGCTTTGCGCTGCTGGGGGCGCGGGCCGTGAGCGGGCTCGATAAGAACCTGGTGCGCCCGCTGGTGCTGGCGCTGCTGGTGCTAATGGCAGCTTATACCTTCTGGCGCAAGGACTTTGGCAGCCTGCATGCGCCGCGCCTGCACGGCCGCCGCGAGCTGCTGACGGGCATTGTACTGGGTGCGGCGCTGGGCTTTTACGATGGCTTCTTTGGGCCGGGCACAGGCAGCTTGTTGCTGTTTGCCTTCGTAGGGTTGTTTGGCTACGATTTTCTGGCCGCGTCGGCTTCGGCCAAGGTCGTGAATGTGGCGACTAACATTGCCGGGCTGGCTTATTTTGTCTCAACGGGGCAAGTGCTTTACCGCATTGCCGTACCGATGGCGGCCTGTAATATGCTGGGCTCGGCATTGGGGGCGCGGCTGGCGTTGCGGCAGGGCACTGGCTTTGTGCGGGTGCTTTTTTTGGTGGTGGTAAGCGGGTTTATTTTGAAGCTGGGGTGGGATGTGTGGCAGGCAAGCTCGATTAAAACATAAAAGAGAAGGGCTAAAAAGACAATCGTCTTTTTAGCCCTTCTCTTTTAGTCAGCAATCAATAAAAGCATTGCTAGCTACGCCACTGCTACGCGGGGCTGCCCTTTCTTCTTGGATTTGCGCGTCCGATTCAGCCACAGGATAGTGCCGGTAATGGGGAAAGTAGCCCCCATCAGCACGATAACAAAGGCCAGCACCTTCGTCGGCCAGCCAAAAATCGACCCGGTATGCACTGGCTTAAATAGCCCACGAATACGTTGGCCCACTGGCTTCTCGGCATAGGCCTGCTGGCGCAAAACCTTCCCTGAATACTGGTCGAGGTACACATCGTCGGTGGCGCGCTCGGTGATGGCACCGGGGCGCAGGGTGCTCACCTGAATGCTGCCGTTACGCTCGCGGGGCAATTGCACCGAGTAGCTCTCGGCATCGGGAGCCTGTTGGCGAGCAAGGGCTAGCGCGGCATCGGCTCCAAACTTGGCCGTGCCGGGCTCGGCATCGGCTGAGGTGGGCGGCTCCATACGCTGCTGGGGCGAGTGGGTGAGGTTGTTAATAGTTTTGCCGACCCAATCGAACGACATGCCCACGCCCGTGATGGCCATGATGAATAGGAACAGCGAAGCATAAAAGCCCAGCACGATGTGAAAATCATGATTGAGGCGCTTCCAGCTGCTGCCCCATTTTATTTTGAGGCGCTGGGTGAGCATGTTGCGGGCCGCAGGCCACCACAGCACAATGCCCGTGCCCAGAATGAATAGGAAGATAATCGAGTTAATGCCCATTATCGTCTTGCCCACGCGGCCGGCCACCAGCCCCCGGTGAATCTGCTCGATGAAGTGGAAAAATGACTCCTGCTGCTTGAACTCGCCCAGCACCGCACCGGTGTAGGGGTTCACGAAGAGGGTAGAACCACGGTCGCCGCCCCGGCCGCCTCGGCCACCCATTGCGCCGGGGCTACCGGCTTGGTTGCGGCCTTCGCCACGGGCACCACCGCCTTGGTTCTCACCTTTACCCTCGCTGGTTTGTTGGCTACCGCCGCGCTGCTCGCCCATGCTCGCGCCTTCACCACGGCTTTCGCCCTGCTGCCCGCGCATACCTTGGCCTTCGCCGCGTTGCTCGCGCATACCCTCGCCGCGAGCTTCTCCGCCTTGCTCGCGCATGCCACGGCCTTCACCTTCCTGGCCGCCACGGCCTTCGCCGCCTTGCTCGCGCATTTTATTGCCACGGCCTTCGCCGCCACCTTGGCCGCCCTGGCCACCTGGTCGGCCGCTGCCAGCTAGACTTATTTCTACGCTACGGGTGGGGTCGGCGTAGACCTTGATACCGTTGATTTTGGCCTTGGGCTTGGTGGCGCGCACGGCGTCGGTAAGCTGCGCTAGCGAGAGGCGTGGCGTCGCGGCGGCCTTCACGAAATAGCGCTCGTGGTGGAAAGCATGCTCTAGCTCATCCTCAAAAACCAGGATGGAGCCCGTAAGACACACTATCACGAGGAACAGCCCCGAAGCCAGCCCGAGGTACAAGTGAATACGGCGAAAAAATATCTTCATAAAGTAAGGGGAATTTTCAGCAAATAACCCACCGGGAAGCCCGGTGGGTCAAATGATTAACGATGAAGAGACGCAATACAGCGGCAGAGCAAGAGCCTTTACCGCCCTAGAAGCGATAGCCGACCGTGGTAAGGAATTGGCGCGGCGGGATGGGGTTGATGCTGTAGCGGTCGTGCACTAGATAGTTCAGCTCGTTGGTGATGTTCGAGAGCTTGGCCAGGATGGAGAAGCGCTGGTAAGTGTAGCCCGCCGATAGGTCGATGGTAGTGAAGCCGCTCAGCGAAATCAAGCGGCTATAATTGCCGACCTGGCCCACGGTATTGTTGTTGCCACCGTAGCGCTGGCCGGTATAGAAGGCCGAGGCTCCTAGCTTGAGGCCACGCAGGCCGGGCCGGTCAAAGGTGTAGAAAATCGAGGCGTTGGCGGTATGCGCGGGGTTGTTGATAAGGCGCTCACCCTCAATCTGGCTGCCAGTGGCCCCCGACGTGTTGGTGTAGCGCATGTAGTTGTAGGCGTAGCCGGCGTTGAAGTAGAAGTTCTTCGAGAAGCTGCCGCTGAAGTCCACATCTACCCCATCACTGGTGGTTTCGCCAGTAAGTTCGCGGTAGGTGCTAGTAGTTCCGTTCACGATAATCGGCTGCGCGAAGTTGCTGTTGCGGTAGCGGTACACAGTGGCATTGGCAAAGAAGCCGCTGTGAAACAGCTCGCTCTTCACGCCAGCCTCGTACTGGTCTACGTGCGACGGGGCCAGCGGCGTGCCGCTAGCATCGACCGAGCCAGCGTTGGTAATGAAGTTGTTAGCGTAGCTGGCGTAAATCGAGAGCGTGGTCAGCGGCTGGAAAATCAGCGCGCCCTTAGGCGACCAAGCACGGTCGGCCTTATCGGCAACTGCGCCGCTCACTTCTGCGCCCGTTGCCGTGGTCAGCACGTTGGTTTGCAGTACGTTCTGGTACGAATAGCGCACGCCGCCCAGCACTTTCAGCATCGGCACAATGGTAATCAAGTCCTGTGCGTAGCCGCCAAAGCGATACGAGGGAGCAGTCGTGATGGTCCCCGCATTGTAGAAGATGCCGTCGGTACGCTCGGCGTACTTTGTGCGGTCTACAATATTGATAACGTCGTACTTGTAAGAACCGCTAACCAGCGCAACGGGCGTGCCGTCGAGTTGATTATACGTGAAGCCCGCTGCCGTGCTAGTAACGACGCGTAGCGCGTCGCCGCCTACCAACAGCTGGTGGGTTAGGGGGCCGGTTTCAAACTTGCCATTCAGGTTCAGTTGGGCGTTGTAGTCGCGTTCCGACGTTTGCACGGCCGCCAGGTTGCGCGTCCAGTCACCATTGGCGGCAATAGTGCCGTTGGGCACCGCCACGCCCAGGCCATGCACGCGGGTATCCTGCACGCCAGCAATGGCACTGATGCGCCACTGGTCCGAAAAGCGGTGGTTGAGTACGGCCGAGGCGCTCGCCTGGTCGGTGATGTTATAGGCCCATTTCGAATTAATAAAGTTCGAGCGCGAGATATTTGTCGGCAGCTGGGCTTCCTGGTTTTGGTTGATAATACCGATACCGGCATCGGGTGTAATGTCGGAGCGCAGGTAATCGGCTTGCACCAGTAGGTCGGTTTTCTCGCCAAACTTGTACATCAGCGAAGGGTTGACGTACAGGCGCTTCGAGGTTACCACATCGCGGTAGCTTTTGGCGTCTTCGTAGGTGCCTACCACCCGGAAGGCCAGGTTTTTGGTGAGCGGCCCGTACACGTCTACTATCGGCTTGTAGAAGCTGTAGCTGCCGGCGCGCATTTCCACCGAGCCGCCCCAATTGTAGCGCGGTTTTTTAGTTACGGTGTTGATAATGAGGCCGCCCGATACGTTGCCGTAGAGTAGGGCCGCCGCGCCTTTCAGCACCTCAATCGACTCCAGCGTGCTGGCATCGGGAAAGCCTTGCGTGTTGGCAATCAGGCCGTTTTTGAAAATGCTGCCCCCCGCGCCGGCCACGCCGATGCTGTAGCCACGGGCCGAAAACGTTTCGGCCACGCCGCCGCGCTGCTGCGTCAACGACACGCCGCTCACGTTGCGGAGGGCGTCGCCGAGGCGGTTTACCTGCTGGTCGGCAATCACAGTGCTCGTCACCACGCCAATGCTTTGGGGCAGGTCGAGCGGCGCAATGTCGCTCTTGCTAGCCGTAGCTGGGCGATTGATAATGTTGGAGCCGGTTACCTCTACTTCTTTCAGCTCAGCCGAGCTTTCGGTCAGGGCAAAATCGGCGTTGGTCGTCTGGCCAGCTTCTACCGTTACGGTTTGCTGCTGAGGCTTCTGGCCCACGAATGATACTTGCAGTACGTGGGTACCCGGCTCGACGCCCGTAATCTGGAACGAGCCGTCTTCGGCGGTGTTAGCACCTTTGCCGAGCTTCGGAATGCCTACGCTCACAAAAGAAGCGGGCTTGCCATCGCTGGTGCGAACCACGCCACGAACGATGCCGTGGCGCTGGTGCGAGCGGCCAGGCGCAGCCGGTTGAGCGGGTGCTTGGCCGTAGGCAAGGACCGGAGAAAGGGAGGCTGCCAGCAGGATAGGAAGTAAAACTTGGCGCATCTATTATTTAGAATCGTTCAATACAGCCACAAAGGTGTAGACTGTTTAGAAGAATTCAAAATAAAAAGGGGCCATTTTAAGGTATGGCGCGGCTGCCTAATTTAAGTTAACTGAATGTTTAATGAGGATAATTAACTGATTATTAAATGTCTCTTGAAAAGATTTGAATTATTAAAAAACGATTCGACCTTTTTAAATAAATTCTAAATAGTGGTAACAAAACATTGATGGTAGGGTAGGGCAGGGCTTGTGTCTGGCAAGCGCTGCAATGCGATTTAGGTGTCGTAGCCCGTAATGCACACTTCGAAAACAACCGCCTTAGCGCGTGGTTGCTGCCTGCGACACCTGTTTATTTTACGCATTTTCATGAGCACCCCTAATTCTCTCGTTCTCGCCGTGGCCGACGGCACCCAGATGCACGCCTACGCGGCTCGCCCCCAAGGCAGCAGCTCTGCTCCCGGCATCATACTGTTTCAGGAAGCATTTGGCGTAAATGGCCACATTCGCAACGTGGCCGACCGTTTGGCTGCTGCTGGCTATGTGGTGGTAGCCCCCGAGTTGTTTCACCGCACTGCCGAGCCGGGCCTTGAAATTTCCTACAATGACTTTCCCAGCGCCATGCCCCATTTTCAAGGCATCACCGTGGAGGGCTTGACCCAGGATGCGCAAGCCGCCTACGACTGGCTGCAAAGCCAAGACGATGTGCAGAAAGACAAAATCGGCGCTATCGGCTTTTGCCTTGGCGGGCGCGTGGCCTTCGTGGCCAATGCCAAGTTGCCGCTGGCAGCAGCCGTGTCGTACTACGGTGGCGGGCTGCATACTCTCACCGAACTTGCGCCCGACCTGCACGCGCCGCACCTATTTTACTGGGGCGGGCTCGACCAGCATATCAGTAAAGAGAATGTCAAGCAGATAATCGACGCAGTCGATGCTACTGGCAAGCCCTACATCAATACCGTTATCTCCTACGCCGACCACGGCTTCAACTGCGACGAGCGCCCCAGCTACAGCCCCGCTGCCGCCGCTGAGGCCTGGGCGCTCACGCTGGCCTTCTTCAAAGAGAAGCTGGGCAAATAGTCTCGTTCATTGCACCACCTACGCTTGCCCGTCAGTATCAGAACCTTGTTCGAGATGCTGGCGGGCTTGCTGTATGTAAGTGTCGAGGTCGTGCGTGGTCGGGTCGAGCTGGCGGGCCAGCTCAAATTGTACCATTGCCGCACTATACTCGCTTCGGCCGAGGTGGTAAATGCCGAGGTTGCGGTAGCCATATGCATTGGCTGGGTCGAGCTGAAGGCCGTGCCGGATGTCAGCAAGCCCAGCGGCTTCCTGGCCCAGCTTGAGCTGTGCCAGACCGCGGTTGTTGTGGGCGTAGGCATGCGCGGCATCATGGGCAATAGTGTGGGTGAAATCGGCCAGCGCCAACTCGTACTCACCGAGCAGATTGTAGGTGTAGCCCCGGTTGTTGTAAGCCATTAGATAAGGCTGGGGCTGCTCGATGAGTGTGGTATAAGCTTCAATAGCAGCCCAATGCTGCCCCAGGCGCGAAAGCACGAGCGCGTGCGTAAACCGGTCATCGTCGGTAAACGCGTCTTCAAACTTTTCCTGAAACTGCTCGCTCAATGCCAGTGCTTCATCATAGCGGCCAGCATCAGTCAGTACATAAAATGCGGGGCGCATAATGCTGGAGTCGGGCACTAGTAGAGGCAGAATCTCGGCGTAAATCGCCGCACTTTCGACGTATTTGCCCGTCAGGCGGTGGTATTCTGCTTCCAGAAATTTGGCTCTTACCTTTCTGGTTAGCTGCACCGAGCCCCATTGGTTTTTGAGCAGCTGGCCATCGTTGTAAGTAGGCCTGCTGGCCTCGTTTAGGAACACCGGCTTGTGGTGCGGCAATAGGTTGAAAAAAGCCCCTATCACAGCCATAACTAGCAGTATTACCGCTAGTGCTCGCAAAGGGTAGATAGAATGGGCAAAGCTAATTTGGGTAGCTATACCAGTTAGCAGCACCGGAAACAAAGGCCCCGCTGCAATGAAAATGCCCTGCCGCCAGGGTTCGGGGTTAGCGCCTTGGCACTCGCAGTAACCCCCGCGCCACAGAAATAGATTATGGGCCAAATGCACCTGCAAGCGGCCCAAGCGGAAGTGCCAGTGGCCGGTAGACTGGCCATACGTACCCAAATACACCGTTACGGGGCCGCGAAATAGCAGGAGCGCTGCCAGCGCGTGCCCCAACTCGTGCAGCACGCCCATAAAAAACCAGAGCAACGCCAACAGCAGCAGAATGACGGCGATGTAAGGGGCAACCTGCGACATAAAAGATGGTAAGGCCTAGAAGCACAACGGCAAAGGTGCAGTGCCTTAGCTACAAAAAGAGCGTTTTTTGGCAAGGAGGTGCAACCTTTTATTCGCCATATCCATACAGCGTAGCATGAAACCCACTTCCCGACCATCTTCTGCTTGGCTTTGGGCCGCCGGACTCGGCCTGGCCGCTTTTGCTACCACCGTTTGGCGCAATCGTCGAGGCTCGTATGAACTCACGGGACGCACCGTGCTCGTCACGGGCGGCTCGCGAGGCTTGGGCCTGGTGCTGGCTCGCCGCGCCGCTGTAGAGGGTGCGCGCGTGGCCATTTGCGCCCGCGACGAGCAGGAACTGGCTCGCGCCCGTCAGGAACTGCTCGACTGCGGCGCGGCC
This sequence comes from uncultured Hymenobacter sp., assembly GCA_964251335.1. Classification (GTDB taxonomy): domain Bacteria; phylum Bacteroidota; class Bacteroidia; order Cytophagales; family Hymenobacteraceae; genus Hymenobacter. Next base: position 44,653 of record CAXUKA010000007.1, on the reverse strand, counting down.
GAGCGCGATGTACTAGCCATTGCCCGTGACCTCACCGACGCTCAAGAGGTGCGCTCGATGGTAGCCGAGGTTGAAAGCCGCCTGGGCAGTATCGACGTGCTCATCAACAACGCGGGCATCATCTTGGCCGGGCCGCTGGAAAACATGGACGACCGCGACTTCGAGGACTCGATGAACACGCACTTCTGGGCACCGTTTCACGCTATGCAGGCCGTGCTGCCGGGCATGAAGCTGCGGGGCGAAGGGCGTATTATTAATATTTCCTCCTTGGGTGGTAAGGTGGCCATTCCGCACCTCACGGCCTACAGCGCCAGCAAGTTTGCACTGGTTGGCTTGTCCGAAGGCTTCCGTGCTGAGCTCAGCCAGTTTGGCATTTATGTTACCACCGTATGCCCCGGCCTGCTGCGCACTGGCAGCCCCGGCCACGCCGAAGTAAAAGGCCAGCACGAAAAAGAATATGCCTGGTTTAGCATCGCTGATGCCATGCCCGGCTTCACAATGAGCGCCGAGCAGGCCGCCCGCCGCATCTGGAACGCCGCCCGCCGTGGCGATGGCGAGCTCATCCTATCGCTACCAGCTAAACTGCTGGCGGGCTTCCACGGTATACTGCCCGGTACTACCGTCGATGTCTTGGCCTGGGTCAATCGTGCCCTGCCGGCCACCGGCGAAAGCGCTGCCGCCAACGAGCGCCGCAAAGGCTATGAAAGCGAAACGCCTCTCACGCGCTCTTTCCTTACTACACTAACCAAACAAGAAGCCAAGCGAAATAATGAATAAGCAAATGAGCAAAGGAGTGAATGAGTGAGGTTTTAACTCGCTCATCCACTCCCTTGCTCATTTGCTTATTCATCGCCGCCACGCCCGCCACCCATGCCAGGCGGAGGAGTGCCCTGGTAGCCGCGCACCGTAGGAACGCCTAATTTCTCTTCGCGCTTTTGCTGGTAGCGGTTGAACTGCGCTGCGGTTAGCACGTCTTTGAGTTGTTCGAGGCGCGCCACCCCAATATCGGCAATCAAGCCGCGCAGCTTCTCCGGCTCGTCATGGTAGCGCTGGCGGGCAGCCTCCACGCTACGCACCGACTTCGCATTAATGTCGCGCACTTTCTCGGTCTGGGCAGGTGTCAAACTCAGAACCTGAGTCATACTGGTAGTGAGGGCATTCACACGCTCTTCGGCTGTGGTAGGGGTAGCCTTGGGGGCCGCCTTAGCTGGTGGCACTGTCGCCGGCTTCTGAGGCGGCGAAGTTACCTGGGCACTAGCTGCCGTGGCTGCTACTAATAGCGGAAAGGTTAAAAGCACAAAGCGCTTCATAGGAAAGAGGATAACGAGCAAAAGAGGCAGAAAAAGCAATCCGCCTTGGCAATAATAGGCCGCGACGTACCAATCTTAGCCATTTTGGTGCCGAAAATACCAAACTGCCTTCCATAAAAAAAGCCGCTGACTAGCAGCGGCTTTTTTAAAATGCCCTTAAAGGCAAGCAGTAAGCTTTACTTGATGGTAAAGCTGCCACTGCCGTTGCCGCTACCATCGACAGTAGCTGTCAGCACCACAGTATAGGTCTTAGCAGTCGTGATGGTGAGGTTGTTACCACCTTGCGTCAGCGCTCCGCCTGTGCTGGAGTTGCCGCCTAGGTTGGTAGTCCAGGCCGCGCCATAGCGAAACTTGAAGTCACCAGCATTGAGGGGGCCAGTGTAGGTGTAGTTGCCAGTAGCGCAGTCATACGTCAGCTTCAAGTCGGTGTTCCAATCTATGCCAGCCGGCCCGATAATAGACCAAGCACTAGACGCTGCTGGTTGGGCGCAGTAAGTAGTAGCCGTGAGCGGCAACGTATTCGAGTACACCGGCGAATTGGCGGCGTAGCTAGCCTTCACGCGAATATCGGATGTCTGTGCCGTGGCGTATGGATAATTACCGGCCAACAAGGCTGCGTTGAAGTCAGCAACCGTAAATGTCTTGGCCGGGCCTACGCCCAAGTCAATAGAAACCGGGCTGGCGAAGTTGGTACCCTGCTTAGCTACCTGTAGTGTGTAGACTACGCTAGGATTGTACGTGTGTTCAGCATTCGCCCACGAGAAAGTCAGCGGCGTGAAGTTGAACGTGATAGCGTTCTGGCTAGCATTAACTTGTGTCAGGTTCAGCGTGGTGGCCGAAGCTGTCAGCGTGGTGGGGTTAGGCGTAGCGGTTAGCGTAGCCTGCACCTCATCCTTCTTACAGGAAGCTAGGCCAAGCGTAGCAAACGCCAATACCCCGGCTGCCAGTTGGGTAATCAAAGTTTTCATGAAATTGAGTGCTATTGGGTGGGAGGAATTCAGTGAAAAAGCAATTGTTTCCTGGGGCCGGAACTACTAGCGTGGCAAAACAATTCCGGCACCCAGGAAAATAATTACTCCTTAGTATCCAGCGTTCTGGTGACCTTGCAGGTTGGGGTTAGCTACAATGTCAGTGTTCGGTAGCGGGAACAAGGTGCGGGTGGTAGGCACATCTGTGCCATTCGTGAACTGGGGGCCACCTTTCAGTGCCCAGTTGTAGCCAGTAGCATACTTGCCGAAGCGAATAAGGTCGGTACGACGGTGGCCTTCCCAATACAACTCGCGGCCGCGCTCGTCCAAGATATCGGACAGCGCTACGGTGCTGAGCGTTGAGGAGCCGGCGCGGGTACGTATATCATTCACTTGCTGAAGAGCCGTGCCACCCGTGCCGCCGGTACCACCACGCAACAATGCTTCGGCGTACATCAGCTTCACATCGGCCAAGCGGAACATTGGGAAATCAGTATCAGGGAAGTTGCCCGTTGCATCGGAGCCAGCTACCCCAGCCGAGGTGATGTTTTTATACTTTGGCAACAGGTAGCCGTCACTGTAAGTAGACAGCGTATTGACATTCATGTTCTGGCCCGCCGTGTAAAGGATAGACCGACGCGAATCGGTGCTAGAAGTGCCAGTAGTCAGTAGCGTCGAGAGCTGCTGTTTGGCGCGGGTACCGCCCCAGCCGCCATTTATACCAGCAGTAGCAGGCACGATAGACCCACCTACTGCAGCATGTATCAGGTACGTCATGCCACCATAGCTAGTAGTACGCGTGCCATCGAAAGCAATGGGGAATATAATCTCGGCGCGAGCGTCCGACGAGTTGTTATCAGCCAAGAACAGCTTTTGATAAGCTGAATACTGGCTCGATGGCGTAGTGCAAAGCTGGTAGCCACCGCCCAATACATTGTTGGCATACTTCACGGCCAGCGTGTAGTAGCTAGTGCCACCACCAGCTACCGTAGAAGTGCTCTGCGTTTGGCCAGTATAAACCGGCGCGTTCAGATAGAGCTTGGTGAGCAAGGTCCAGAGCACACCTTGGTCAGCACGAGCGTATATCTGGCGCGGCGTCAGTAGCTTGCCCGAACTGGCATCCAGCGCGTCGAGCTTCAGCAGCTCGTCTTCTACATAAGAGAAAATTTGGGCGCGGGTGCCATACTGCGGGTTGGTACCAATAGTAGCCGTTTCGGTAGCAAATGGGCCACCACCAAACATGTCAACTACGTGCCAGTAGCAAAGCGCCCGCAGCAAGCGAGCCTCCGAGCGGTACGTGCGCACGGTGTTGGCGGTAGCGCCCGAGATGCCACGCTTGGCTAGGTTATCCTCCGACGTCTGCCGAATAAATTCGTTGCAAAGCGCGATTTCGTAGTAAATGCGGTCGTAGGTAGCCCGCACAAACTCGTTATCAGCGTTCCAAGTCAGGTAGTTGATAGAGGGCAGGTTACCATCGTTCCAGCCCAATACGGCCTCGTCGGTGGTCAGTTCCTGCAACTGCCAGTACTGGCGCAGGTAGTTCGAGAAACCCTCGTCGATACCTTGAATATCGGGCTGGCCGGCGGGGCCTTGCTGGCCGCTCACGGCAAACGTAGCGTAGAGGCGCGCCAGCACCTGCTCAATCTGAGCTGGGTCGCTGTACACAACTTCGGCATTAGCCGAATAGTCGGGCGTCTGGTTGAGGTCGCTGGTGCAAGCCGTCGACAAAGCGGATAACCCAGCGGCCAGCGCCAGCATCCCGAGGGTTCGCGTGAAGGTAGATTTCATATGCGTTGGGTGGGGATATTATAGACCAAGGTTAAGACCTACAGTGAACGTACGAGGCCGGGGGTAAATCGTATTGTCGATGCCATTAAAAACTTCTGGGTCGATGCCTTTATAGTTGGTGATGACAAACACGTTCTGCACTGCAAACGTCAGGCCCAGCGTAGTTCCTTTCTTAAGAAACTGGCCAAGATTATAACCCAGCGTGGCATTTTGCATCCGCAGGAATGAAGCGTTTTCTACGTAGTAATCAGAGAAATACTGTGCACTGGTGAAACCCGAGCTAAGTACTTCTTGGTTCCGGTTTACGAGGAAATTGGTGGTGCTATTGTCGTAGAAGGCACTCGAGCGAACGTTGTTGTACATGTAGTTGCCGAGGCTGGCGCGTAGCGTGAAGGCTAGGTTGAAGCCTTTATACGAGGCATTGGCACCACCACCCAGAATCCAGTTGGGGCGCGACGACTTATAACGGTAGCGGTCAAGGCTGTTGATAACACCATCGCCGTTGCGGTCAACATACACGCCTTCCAGCGGCTTGCCGTTGCTATCGTAGGCTTGCTGGTACACGTAGAACGACTGAGCCGAGTAGCCCACTGTGTTCACCTGCACTGTGTTGCCCACACCACCGCTGATGGTGCCTACTTGCTGACCCACATCATTGGGCGAGTCAGAGCCCGTAAGTTTGGTCAGACGGTTCTGATTATAAGTCGCGTTAGCATTAATCGTGATGTTGAGCTTTTCGCCCTTTACCACATCGAGGTTAGTAATAATCTCGACCCCTTTGTTGGTAAGCGAGCCTACGTTGAAAGTGCCTTGGTTGGAAAGGCCTGCCAGCGCAGGTACCGTGATGTTGTTCAGCAGGCCCTTGGTATCGCGCTTATAAAAATCAACCGAGCCATAGAGGCGGCCGCCAAAGAAGCCGTAGTCTAGGCCGATGTTGTAAGTCGTCGTCGTTTCCCAGGTAATGTTGGGGTTGTACTGGTCGGGGCGCAACGTGCGTATAAAGCGGGGCGTACCGTCGGGGTTGGTGCCAAACTGGTACTGGGCCGTCAGGGTGCTCAGCGTCAGGTTAGCCAAGTAGGGGAAGTAACCCAGAACGCCAAGGTCTTGCTGACCAGTCTGGCCGTACCCCAGACGCAGTTTCAGGTCCGAAATAGCCGAGGAGTTCTTCAGGAATTCTTCGCCTTTTAAGCGCCAGGCAAAAGCACCCGAGGGGAAGTATCCAAAGCGCCTGCCTTCCTCGAACCGCGACGTACCATCGGCGCGGAACGTGCCAGTGAAGAGGTACTTGTCAGCGATATTATAGTTGAGGCGGCTGTAAAAACCAAGCAACACGTTGGGGTTGAAGTAAGTGGCTTGGCCGATATAGTTCAGCGATACCGGGACGTAAATCGAGCCGTCCGCCGCGTAGTCGTTATACACGTAGCTGCGGTTCTCAAACTTTTGGTACGAGTAGCCCGCCAGAAACTCTAGCTTGCCGGGGCCTACCGTACGCTCGTACTTGCCATAAACTTCGAGCAGGTAGTTGTTCAGGTCCTGCGAATAGTTATTGTTTTGGCCATGACGGAAGTAATAGTTAGTGTTGGCAGTAGCAGCTGGGCGGTAGGTAGTGCCCCGGCCACGCTGTATGTCGTAGCCGACGTTCAGGTTGGCGCTCAGGCCTGGCACGAACGGAATTTTGTAGTCAAGAGCGAGGTTGCCGATGCTACGTTTCACAGTGCTGCGGTCGCGGACCTGGTTAATAAGCGCTACCGGATTGTTCACCGATAGAGGTTCCAGAATACCTGTAGTCGGGTTCTGCGACACATAGTAGCCACCGTAGGGAGCATAGCGTGGGTCAGTGGAAGTAACTGGCTGCGTGGGGTCAAACGACACCGCTGCACCTACTGCACCTTGGTCCGAGAAATTATTGTCAATCCACGAGCCTTTTATATTCAAAGCCACACGCAGAGTACCGTTGAACAGTACCGGCGTCAAGCTCAGCGAGCCTGTGTAGCGGGTCAGGTCGTTTTTCTTTAATAGACCTTGCTGCGATAGGTAGCCTACCGAAACGCGGTAAGGCAGGTTGCCAGCTGCGCCGCTCACGCTCACGTTGTTATCAGCCGAGTAGGCGGGGCGATAAATCTCGCGCTGCCAGTCGGTGCTGCTGTTGCCCAGCAGGGCCTTCTGGCCAGCCGTACCACTAGTGTTTACTAGCGAGCGGAATTGGTCAGCGTTCAGGATATTGCTGTATTTAGCTACCGTAGCCACCGACTGTTGGGTTGAGGCCGTTACATGTACTTGGTCGCCTACTACGCCACGCTTGGTCGTTACCAAGATTACGCCGTTCGAAGCACGCACACCGTAGATAGCCGTCGAAGAAGCGTCTTTTAGTACTGTAATGCTCTCAATATCGTTGGGGTTGATGAGACTGAGCGGGTTGCTGGCCCCAGCAATCCCAGTGTTATCTACCGGAACCCCATCGATGATGATAAGTGGTGCGTTAGAAGCCGATAGCGACGAGCCCCCACGGATTTGAATAGTAGTGCTGCCGCCTGGTGCCCCACCAGCATCCGTAATCTGCACGCCGGCCACTTTACCTTGTATCAGTTGCTCGGGGTTGGTAACCTGGCCTTTCACGAACGATTTTTCCGAAATCTGCTCTACCGCGCCGGTCAGGTCCTGGCGACGCTGAGTACCGTAACCTACCACTACGGCTTCGCCGAGCTGGGTAGTTGACTCCGATAGTGGCTGGGCCGTAACGGTAGCAGTTTTGCCTGCGAATACAGTCACATTGCGGCGCACCGAGGTGTAGCCCACAAACGAGATAACCAGCACGCGCTCACCGGCTGGTACGTTGGCAATGGTGTAATTGCCCTCCAAGTCGGTAGAGCTGCCGAGCGACGTGCCTTCAATGATGACCGTTACGCCCGGAATGCCTCCGTTTTTCGTGTCGGTGATGCGGCCCGTTACCGTGCCGCCACCAGCTTGTGCCCAGGCTGTTCCTAAAGAGGTAGCCAGGCCGAATAATAGAAATAGCAGAAACCGGAGTTTCGCCAAGTAGGGTTGTTTCATAAACAACAACTTTGGGTGGGGAAAAAAGTGGAAAAAAGAATGCGGAGCAAAGGGCTCGTTTAACAGCTAAGGTGGCGGTTAAAGTTTAGCGGAAACGGCCGGAATCAAGAAAAAATACCGGCCCCAAACACCAGTTGCTATAGTGAGCGCCAGCGCATCGGAATCGATTTCGCAAAATTAAGCAGCTAAGTGAGTAATTATTCCTTAACGTGGGTTAACAACCCGAATAATCTTCAATTAATCAAGTTTGTGATGAGCCTAGCGATACGATAATTGCTCGCTTTAGGTCACTAAAGATGAGTGACCACTAAGTCACTTCATTGGCTGATACAGAGAAAAAATAGTACGCCAGCGAGCAGCAAATTATCCTTGCTATACAAAGCAGTTTTACCGACCTTACGGCTGGCTACCAGGCTGGTAGCCTAACTAGCAGGTAGATAAGCGCAAAGCTGCGGTGCTGGCCCAGCGAGAACATTGGCTTTGGGCAGTGTCGAGTGGCTCGGCCATTGCGTAAAGCGGCCCGCGTTTTGTACTTTTGAGCGATTCTGCCTTGTCATGAAAATTACGTTTTGTTCTTTCTTACTCGCCATCGTCCTGCTGGGTGCTGGCGGCCGGCAGGCGGTAGCCCAGGTGCGCCGGCCCGCGCCCGGTAAGCCCGTGCCGGGTAAAGCGCCGGTGAAGGGCAAGCCCGGTGTAAAAACGCCGCCCCCACCGCCGCCGCCCGTGGAAGCCGCCCGTCGGGTGGTCGAAGAGGAAATCAAACCCCCGCTGATTATCAACAAAGTGAAAATCAAGGACCCCGTGTTGGTTTTTTACCAGCAAGCGGCCCCGGGCACAGCCGTGCAGCAGCTGCTGATGGAGGAAAAAAACCTGCCCCTGCTTAAGACTACGCCGCTCGAAGAACTGGTGGCTCGCCGCGAGGTATTCGTAGATGGCCTCGGCAATTACGACCCACCCGGCCAAAACGCTGCGGATGCTACCAAGTACCGTCTGGCCGGCGTGAGCCTGCTGGCCAGCAGCGAAAAACGCAACGCTGCCCCCGATGGCCGTAGCACCTATGTGCGCCTGAAAGTGCCCAGCCCCGGCGAGCTATACGTAGTGCGTGAGTCGGCCGAAGACTACCGCCATTTTGTAAGCGGCCCGCAGAAAAAAGGTTCGCGTATTGACTTTGAAACCAACGGGTTGCCGGGAGTTGATTCTATTCGGGCCATTTACACCTTGCGCAAAATCGACGTGTCGGAGCGCGGGGCAGGCAGTGGCGAGGTTATCCGCTAGACCCGACAAACCGTAGGGAGTGCTGCGATGAGTAAGCTTAGAAAAATACTGCTGGCTGGGGCCAGCCTGTTCGCCGTTCGGAGCGGCCAGTTGGTGCAGGCCCAGACCACATTGCGCCTGGCCCCAGGCGCGGCCGTGAAGACAGGGCAAAAAATCTACGTTGCAGGTTCGTTCAACGACTGGAACCCTGCCGCGCCCGGCTACGCCCTCGCGCCCCGGCCCGATGGCTCGTACCAGCTCACACTGCCCGCTACGGTGCGTGGGCACCAGGAATTTAAATTCACACGCGGCTCCTGGGATACCGCCGAGGCCGATGTTAGTGGGCAGCCGCTGTCCAACCGACAGGCCGATTTTGGCACGGGCACGCTTACCTTGCAGGTAGCCGCCTGGCAAGACCAGCGCCCCGGTGGCCCTATTGCCTTGGCCCCCAAGCCCCACACCGCCGCCCCCAATGTGCGTATTCTGGCCGACTCGTTTCGGCTGCCGCAGTTGGGTGGGCGCACCCGACGCATCTGGCTCTACCTGCCGCTCGACTACGCCACTTCGCAGCGCCGCTATCCGGTGCTGTACCTGCACGACGGCCAGAATATCTTCGATGAAGCTACTGCCTACGCCGGCGAATGGGGTGTAGATGATACGCTTAATGAGCTGTCAGCTAGTGGCGAAGATGCCACAGGTTGCGTGGTGGTAGCCATTGATAATGGCGGCGAGCGCCGCCTCGACGAATACTCGCCCTGGGTAAATAGCCGCCTCAAAAAAGGAGGTGAGGGCAGTCAGTACGTCGAGTTTCTGGTGAAAACCCTCAAGCCTTACATCGACCAGCACTACCGCACTCGCCCCGATGCGGCGCATACGGCCATCATGGGCTCCAGCATGGGCGGGTTAATTTCGCTTTATGCTGGCGTGAAGTACCCGCAGGTATTCGGCAGGGTAGGAGTATTCTCGCCCGCCTTCTGGTTTGCCAATGACTCGGTGTTGAATTTTGTGAAGCGCCAGCGGCCTGCTCCGGTCGCCAGTCGTTTTTACTTTTTGGCCGGGCCAGCTGAAGGCCCGAGCATGGTGCCCCAAATGGCCGAAGTGCGCGACGCTTTACTGAGCCGAGGCCTGAATGCGAGCCATTTGGTTTTTAAAACGCCCGCCGATGGCCAGCACGCCGAATGGTTTTGGCGGCGCGAATTTGGGCCAGCTTACCAGTGGCTGTTAAAGGAATAAGCGCTGCGTTAAAATTTTTTGAAAAAAATAGCCGTTCGGTTGCAGAAATCGTAAACGCCCGTATATTTGTCCCAACATGACCGCCTTCCAAACCATGTATTGCCTAGTGATTAAGCGACCCAATATGGGTATCGGAATCGTGCGGCATGGCCGGTCAGCAGGGAAATAATTAGACGCTTTTTCCCAGCCCCTCCTCTTAAGCCTCCGCCCGATTCCTCTCCAGGAATCGGGCTTTTTTTTTGACTTATTCAAACCGTTTCAACCGATGACACTGCACCTGCTTGCCCGTCCTCACCACCCTGCTACGCCCGCTTCGGCTGGGGTGTGGAAAATGCTGTTCGACCGCCAGCAGGCGCTGCTGCATCGGCGGGCCAGCCCGGCTTTCGCGGCGGGGGTAGCGGCACTGGGCCTGCGCCGCGATGAGGTGCCCACCATCGGCCGGCTCAGCCAACTTGTGTACCAGCGCACCGGCTGGACGTTGCGCCCGGCCGGTGGCCCTTTGCCCGAGGCCGAGTACTACGCCGCCCTGGCCCGGCGCGAGCTGCCGCTGGTAACGCGCCTGCGCACCTTTGCCGAGTTTGACCAGCCGGCCCACGGTGTCGATTTGTTTTCGGAAGTGCTCGGGCGGCTGCCCTTGCTGCTGGAGCCCGGCTACGCCCAAGCCCTCGAAGCGCTGGGCAAGGCTTGGGAACTGGCCACTACGCCCGCTGCCGCTGCGCTGCTCCGTCGCTTCACCCGCGCCACGTTCGAGTTGGGGCTAGTGGCTTCAGCTAGTGGTAAGCCACAATTTTACGGTGCTACGCTGCTGACCTCGGCCCGCCATCTGCACGCCGCTGCCGCCGCCGACCCTGCCACGCTGCAACCCCTGGCCGGTGCCGCCCGGCAACTGCGGCTGCTGGCGGCCCCCACCGCTAGTTTGGCCGCTGATGCCAGTGCCCAACCCTACTTCGTGGCCCAAAGCTGGGCCGAGCTGCTTGAAGAAATAGAGCACCTGCGCGCTGAGCTGGCTCATACGCAACGCCCAGTACCTGGCCCGCACGCCATACCAGTGCCAGTGGAAGTGCGTAGCCGAGCCGGCAGCTTTGCCCAGCGCACGGCCGCGTTGCGGCAAGTAGGATAAAGCCACTGAATTTTCGATGAATAGTTACTGGATTAAACAAGAAAGCCCACTCAAAGTGGGCTTTCTTGTTTAATCCAGTAGCAGATGCTTGAGGCGTACTTGCCGCAGGCCTTCTAGCTCATCGTTAAGCTTTTCGCGCCGCTCCGGCGATAGGTCGGTGCGGGCCAACTCCTTGCGTACATCGTCGATTTCTTCGTTTACGATGCGCCGCGCTTCCTCCCGCTTGCGCAGTTGAATTTTCCAGTTGAGGTAGCGGCCGATAGCCACGCCCAGCGGCGCGGCGATAATGGTGGCTACGATGCGACCATTTGGGTGTGGAATCAGGTTAGCCAGCGCTACTAGGGTAGTACTGGCCATGCTTTCATAAGAAAAGGAGGTCGGACTACCAACCTCCTTCTTTATAATATCCTCCGCCATGTATCTGGCTATGCCTCTACCAAGTCGAGCAATTTGCGGGCCTGCGCCGACCGACTAGCTCGCGACTGCTCGACTGTGGGCCTCTCCAGCACGATAGAACGGCCGGTATCGACTCGTGTGACGGTGATAGTATCCTTAGATAAGTCTCTGACTACCTTAGAAATCAATAGCGTAGCACTTATTGCCCCAACCAATATCGGGGCTACGAGTGAGAAGCTGAACGTTTCCATGATGCTGCCTCAAAAAGTAAAAGCTTGTTAGCTAAGCGCTAACAAATGTAAGAACGCAAACGAGGTATCCGTGCAAAACGTTTGCGCCCTGGGTACCTTACGATACCTTCAGCCGAGCCTTGAGATAGGCTAGTGCCCGCTGGTGGGCATCCTCAGCCAGCTCCTTGTTGTATTTTGGGTTGGAAGGATTGGCGAAGGCGTGGACAGCGGGGTATTCCTTTACCGTTACTTTCTTGCCAGCGGCGGCCATATCCTTCTCAAACTGAGCGACTACCTCAGGCGATATCGACTTATCCTCTTCAGCAAATAGACCCAGCACGTCGGTTTTCAGGGTTTTGAGTTTAGCCACGTCTTTCTCGGGCATGCCATAATACATCACGCAGCCCACAGTTTGCTTGCCGCCGATGAGGGCACTCTGCAAACTCCAGCCACCGCCAAAACACCAACCCACCGAGGCAAACTGTGCCTTGGGCCCGGCGTAAAGCTGCGCTCCTTTTATAATAGCCACGGCGCGGTCAGTCTTTACGCTTTTCATAAGCTGGCCGGCTTGCTCGGGTGCTTCGGCTACTTTGCCATCGTAGAGGTCCACGGCCAGCACATTCACACCGGGCATTTCCTTGGCGAAGCGGGCGGCCTCTTGCTTGATGTAGTCGTTCAGACCCCACCACTCCTGATAGACCAGCAGGTATTTGTTGCTAGGGGTGGCGCTTTTGATTTCGAATCCTGAGCCGGTATTGCCGTCGGGCGTTTTGAACGTTATCGTCTGCCCTTCACCAGTGTAGGTGAATGGTAGCGGTGCATCGTGGCCGCCCACAAACTCCTGGTCGTTGGCCAGCATGGCGAAGGCTTCGGTGGCGCTGGCTGTGGCCGGGCGGGCGCAGCAGCTGAGGACGGCAGTTTGGGCTTGGGCAGTGCCGAAGGCAAGGGCTGCTGCTACAAGTAAAAAGAGTTTTTTCATGGGGAGCTGGAAAGAGAAAGTGTAGGGATATGTCCTCATAACAGGCAGCTGATGCAATGTTACCGCAGGAAAGTGCAATCATTTAACTCCACCGTCGGCATCTCCCCTGCGGGAGAGGGGAACCCTGCGTCAATGCGTAATAAATAGACTACTCATTGCTCATTGTCAACTGTTCTTTACTTCCGGCTCCCCTCTTCTGGAGGGGAGGGGTCGGGGGTGAGGTAAACGCGTTAAGTAAGCGTCTGTTGATAGTAATAAAATATTGACTATAAGAAGTATATGTGCTGATGATATTATAAAAAAGCGTAAACGTTTTCGTAAATAAATCGGCTAACTGCTTAACCTTTAAACAGCCATCGCCGATACCTTTATCTGCCTGCTCGCACGGCTGTACGTGGTTTCGACCAATAGTCAGCCGCTGCGGGCACCGGTGCCGCTCTGGGTACCAAACGGGCTGTGTTGCTTTTGCTGGCTGTAGCTGACGGGTTTTTAAACCTGCTCAATACGCTATTGCCCAGTGTGTAACGCTGCTCACCGCACGTTGTCCTGTCCTTTTCTCCAAATTCCCACCCACATGAAGAAACTACTATCGTTTCTTGTGCTGAGCTGGCTGGCCCTGAGTGCCAGTTACGGCCAGACTATTTCGCCTTATATCGCGGGCCAGAATGCCTGGCTGCCCAAGGGCTACGGCGGTGTCGTTTACAACGGCAGCTTCCTCGACCAGCTGTGGCCGATAGTCCAGAAATCGAAGGTGCAGATGATACGCATCGGCGGCAACGGGGTCGAGTTTCACTTGCCATCGGGGCCGGAGTACGTGGCGCTGATTGACTCCATCCGCCGCATTGGGGCCGAGCCGATGGTGCAGGTGTCGGAGGGCCGGGGCAAGTACACGTCGGCCCAGGCGGCGGCCATCGTGGACTACGTCAACAACCAGATGAACCGGCACATCAAGTACTGGATTATCGGCAACGAGCCCAACCTGAACTCGGCCACCTATGGCGCGCCGACCCCCGTGGCCCGCGTGGGCGCTTACATCCGGGAGTGGGCCTCGGCGATGAAAGCGGTGGACCCCACTATTTTGATAGTGGGGCCGGAAACGTCGTTTTACGACACCACGTATCTCAATTCGCTCATTGGCGGGGCCAACGACATTACCGGTACGGATGCCAACGGGCGCTACTACCTCGATGTAGTAACGTTTCACTCGTACCCCTTCAGCGGCACCCAGACGCGGGCCAACGTAGTGGCCGCCGCCAGTACGCTGAGTGGCAACGTAGACCGGCTGCTGACGCTGATGAGCGCCGCCAACACCCTGCACAGCCGCACCGGGGCCAACGCCCTGCAATGGGCCGTGACCGAGTTTAACATCGACTACGCCAACCCGACCGCCAACACGGTGGAAGGCGTGGGCGTGCATTCGTTTCTGAACGGGCAGTACTGGGCCGAGGTATTCGGCGTGGGTATGCAAAAAGGCGCGGTATCGATGATGCCGTGGTCGATTCAGGAGGGCGGCGGCAACCGGAGCACCGGCGACCTGGGCTACCTCGACGGTTCCTCGTTGGCTGCTATCAAGCCGCGCTCGGCCTACTACCACGAGATGCTGGCGGCCGAAAACCTACGCGGCACCTTCCTGCCCTCGACCGACAACCAAAGCCTGGTATCGGTGCTGAGTGCCAGCAACAACGGCACTACGTCGGTGATGATTTTGAACAAGAGCGACGCCACGGACTACGACTTCACGGTGCAGCTCGATGGCAGCACGGTGCCGGGTGCGGCACCGTTGAAAATCAACGTGCCGGCCGGGATTGCCAACTCATATTCGGACAGGATTTACAATCAATCGACCCTGGTACTGGTGTTTGATGCGCAGGGCGCGCTGAAATACAAAATCGTGTACTCGCTGCAACACGCTCAGAATACGCAGCCGCCGAGCTACATCCGGCCGGGCAAAAACGTGACGGTGACTTCGTTTGCGGCCGATAAAACCTTTACCTGCGTGGCCCCCGAGCAGACCATGTTCACAGCCTCGGTGCTGGGCACGTTCACTTCGCTGACCTGGAACTTCGGGGCGGGGGCCACGCCCCAAACTGCTACCGGCAAAGGCCCAATAGCCGTGACGTATAGCACAGCCGGCCGCAAAGATGTAAGCCTGACGTTGGTCAACGCCGACACGACCATCGTCCTTACCAAAACCGGCTACTTGCAGGCCAGCACCTGCGTGCGCACGCCCTACCCCAGCACAGTGCCCGTGATACCGGGCGTGGTGAAGGCCGTAGAATATGACAACGGCGGCCAAAACGTGGCGTACTACGACACTGACGTGGCCAACCGGGGTGCCCTCCTTGACCCCACTGTCCCCCGCCCCAGCGAGAGCGTGGACACCGAAAATGGTGGCGAGGGCAACGGCAACATTGCCTACTCGGCCACCGGCGAATGGCAGAAATACACGGTTAACATCTTGCGCACTGGCCTCTACAAGCTGGTGGCGCGGGTGTCGGCCAGCGCGGCGGGCGGCTCGCTGCGGGTGTCGGTCGATGGCGTAGACAAAACCGGCGTGGTAACGGTGCCCGCGTCGGGCAGCTTCACCACTTATCAGGATGTAGTGATTAGCAATGTGTACCTCGATGCCTCGCCCAATGCCACAATCAAGTTCGACTTCGTCAGCAGCAGCTTCAATTTTGAAAAGCTGACTTTTACCGAGCAGGAGCAAACAGGCATCGTGGTAAACCGGCTCTACAATGCCACCTCGACCACCGATGGCAGCCAGGATGCTGTAGAGCTGCTGGTGGTGAAAGACCATACGGATATTCGGGGGCTGATTATCAAGGATTTTGAAAGCAGCCTGACCAGCGACACTGGCGGCAAGTATCAGTTCACTAGCAGTGCTTTATGGCAGGATTTACGCATCGGCACCACCATTGTGCTGCGGCGGCTGGCCGGCCCCAGTGGCTACGCGCAAGATGTGGACGCTACTGATTTTACCATCGACCTATTGATGGAGAATGCCACGTACCTGACCCCCTACGCGCCTAGCGGCCAGAATTTCAACCTGACCCAAACGGACATGGTGTTGCTAAAAACCGGCTCCGTCGATGGCACAGCCAATGTGGTGCACGCCTTTGCCACCAACGGCGGCCAGAATGCAGCCTTATACAACGCCGTGACCACCAATAAGCTGACTGCCACGGCCGCCCTCGGCACCGGCACGCTTTTGTACCCTACTAATCCCGCCCAAACCACGGCCGACTACAACGGCACCGCCGCCGCGGCTGCTACTAGCACCACCGAGGCCACTCGGCAATGGGGCTACGGCTACGGCCAAGCTAACATCACGTATATCAACAATTTGCGCGGGCTGGCCTTCACGGCCCCGACCATCGTGGTGAACCGCATATACAACGGCTCGAACGATGCCCTCGGCACCTCCGATGCTGTGGAGCTGCTGGTAATCCAGGACCACTTCGACTTGCGGGGGCTGATTGTGAAGGACTTCGAAACCAACAACACGGCTGACACCGGCGGTAAATACCAGTTCAACAATACGGCTTTCTGGGCTGATGTGCGCTCCGGCACGACCATCGTGCTGCGGCAGATATCCGGCCCTGCGGGTTACGTCGAAGACTTGAATGCCAGCGACTTTACCCTGGATATGCTGCTGGGCAACACTACTTACCTCACCAAAGTGGGCACCGGCACCTTCAACATCACGCAGTACGATATGGTGATGGTGAAAACCGGCGTGAACACGGGCGTGGCGGGCGCTATTCACGCCTTCGCCACCAAGGGCGGCGGCAATGCGGGTGTGCCCTCGGCGCTCTATCTGTCGGTTGCCAGTGCCAAAATCACCTCACCCGATGGTGTGGATGCGGGCGGGGTCAATGGTACTACGCCTGGCGCCACGCACTATCCGCTGAACCCCGACCAAGCGGTAACCGACTACAACGGGGCCAAGGGAGCGATAATCAAAACCGCCGCCTTCAACTGGGGCTACGGCTTAGGCCAGCCTAATATCGATTACATCGCCTCGCTCCGCAATGCCGTGCTGCGCCCTAGCCTGATGGTGCCCAGCGGCCAGAGCCTGACAGCCAGCGGCAACTACACTAACATTACGGTGCAGAGTGGCGGCAGCCTGATGCTTACCAGCCCAACCAACGCCAGTGGTGCGGTGCTGGTGCAAACAGGCGGCGTGCTCACCACCAATTGCCAGCCCCTCACGGGCACGGGCAGTTTTGAGCTGCAAACGGGGGCCGAACTGCAAATCTGCGACCCGGCCGGCCTCAGCGCTAGTGGCGCTACGGGTGCGGTGCAGCTCGCGGGCACCCACACCTTTGCCCCCGATGCCACCTATACATACAACGGCAGCGCCGCCCAGGTAACCGGCACCGGCCTGCCTTCCACTGTGCGCAACCTGACGCTGGAAAACGCCGCAGGCCTAACCCTGAGCCAGCCCTTGAGCATCAGCCAGGTAGCCAGCTTGCAAAACGGCAACCTGACCACCGCCAACCAAGCGTTTACGCTGCTCTCGACGGCTGATGGCACGGCGCTGCTCGATAACACAGGTGGCGTGGTAGTAGGGGAGGGCACCATGCAGCGCGCCGTTACGGGCGGCGTGAGCGGCCCGGCCTACCGGCATTTTAGCTCGCCGGTTGCCGCCGCTACAATGGGCAGCTTGGCGACTACGGGCTTTGCGCCAACTTTCAACGCAGCGTATAACAGCGTCGCCGCGCCGAACATAGTGTCGCCCTTCCCCACGGTGTTTGGCTACGATGAAAGCCGTTTGGCTACGGTCAACTCCAATTACGGAGCGTTTGATAAGGGTTGGTACTCGCCCGCTAGCGCTACGGATTTGATGCAGCTCAACCGAGGCTATACCGTGAATGCACCGGCCACGGCCGTGCCCGTAGCCTTTAAAGGCACCTTCAACAATGACATCCAAAACTCGGGTACGCTCAACCGGGGCACCGATGCTGATGCCGGCTGGCAATTGCTGGGTAATCCTTACCCAAGCCCTCTCGACTGGAGCACAGTGGTGGCCGCCCAGCGCCCCGGTGTAGGCGCCGCTATGTACGTGTACCAGAGCACTGGCCAGTATGCAGGTGCCTACCGCAGCTACGCCAATGGTATTGGGGCTTCGCCTATTATCGACGCTGGCTCGGGCTACTTTGTACGGGTGGCCGCGGCTGGCACCCCCGGTGCAGTCAACCTAAATAATAATAACCGCATCACTAGCTTCGCCGGGCAGCCTGCTTTTGGCCGCCTTGCCGCCGATGTCCGGCCGCAGCTACACCTGCGCCTCAACGGTGCCAGCCTCAGCGACGACACCTTCCTGTACCTCGAAAATGGGGCTACAACTGCGGTCGATGCCCAGTACGATGCCCTCAAACTCACCAACCCCAGCGGCCTCAACCTGGCTACATTAGTGGGCAATGCTCTGCTGGCTGTTAATGGATTGCCACAGGTGGCAACTGAGGTAATCGTGCCACTAAACCTGCAAGCTCCGCAAGCCGGCAGCTTCGAACTATTGGTGGCCGACTTGGCTAATTTCGGCAACATCACGGTACTGCTGCGTGACGCCCTTACCGGCACTCAGCAAGTGCTTGCGGCTGGCACGCGCTACACCTTTACGCTAGCTACGGCTACAGCGGGCACCGGCCGCTTCAGCCTCGTGCTACGCCCAGCCACGGCCTTAGCTACCCGCACCGAGCTAGACGCCGCCTCGGTAAACCTGTATCCCAACCCCGCCCACGGCAGCTTCACTGTACAGCTGCCGCCACTGGCTGGCCAGCGCGAAGTGCGCGCCAGCTTGGTCAATGCCTTGGGCCAGGTGGTACTGAGCCGCACTATCACCCTGACGGCGGCCGGTGCTACGACTGAATTTGCGACCCAAAGCCTGGCGACGGGGGTGTATGTACTGCGTCTGCAAGCTGATAATCAAGTATTGACTAAGCGCGTGGTGCTGGAATAAACAACATAATAAGTAAATGCAAAGCCCTGATTCCATACCTATGGAGTCAGGGCTTTGTATTGGCACTTGCTGCCGTGACTGTGAACCCGTTTTAAGCAGGCTTATACACCGCGCCGCTAAACAGGAGGGTGCCTGTCTCATCATCCACAATAGCGCAGAAAAAGGGCTGGTCGGCCCGAAGCACTACGCGACGAGGCGGCGCAGAAGGTGGCCCGGCCCCAACCATCATAATCGCCGTGACGCCAGCAGCCTCGGTGCCTTTCTCGTCCACATTCAGGTAGGTTTTGTGGACAATCTGGCCAATGAAGCCAGGCATATCAGATGGAAAGCCCATCGGGGCAAAATCAGCGCTTGGGCTTAAAGCCGGCCCCAAACCCAGCGTGCGGAGGACCGGGGTTAAGTCGCCATCCCACTCCAGCCGGAAGCGGGGCAACGTGAGGTCTACCTCAACCTGTTGGGTAAAGGCAGTTCGCCAATTGGCCCAACTGTCGGCATTTAGGCTTTGGAGGAAAGCCGCCAAGCCCGTGGGCTGGTCGGGGATAAAGAGCTGCATAGAGGCGCTACGCGGATAGCCTTGGTAGCTCAGGCGCACGGCCTGCCAGCCCGTGCCTCGCTGGTAGCCAAACCACCTACTGCACCGCCGCATGAGCGGCACGGTTTGCTGCGAGCCATCGGCCAGCGTAAAGGAGCCGGGGCGCGTGTCAGACTCGTCAAATTCGACGGCCCATTGGCCTTTGAAGTACACGGCATTAACTAGTACCAGCGCAGTTTGGCGGGCCAGCATAGCGGCTTCAATGATGCGTGTGATACGGCCCTGCGTGTGGCGGCTCACCCAGTCATTGATAGTATCAGCGGCAGCGGGGACTGCAAAGTCGAGCGTAGCCGCTTCGGCTTGATAGCGCTGGCTGAGGCGAGTCACAAAATCGGGCGCTAGCGTAAACTCTTTTGCCGCCCAAAGGGCATTCGCCACGCTGAAAACCGGCTGGCCGGCAACATCTTGCGTAAGTACGGCTAGCTGCCGCATAACCGCCGTGGCCAACTTATCGGGCGGAATTTTGCCTATCTGTAGCGTGTCGGCAATTGCCGCGTGCGCCGCGCCCGAGCTGCCTTCCAGCACCAGCATCAGGGCTGTGGCTACGCTGAATGGCGACAGAAATACATTGGCCTGCGGCGTGGCCTGTGCCACCTGCCGCAGCAGTGCGAACCCAAATGCTTGCTGCGCTTTTAGCAGGGCAGCGGGTAGGAGTAAGGGTGTGTAAAACTGCGACATAGCTAGGATTAAGCAAGTCAGAAAAAGCTAGTTTTCCGTGGAGCGCCGCTGCACTAGCTCCGAGGCTAGCACCAAGCTTTGGCTGGGCAGGATGGCCCGCTTTTTCTCCACGGCACGGAGCAGGATTTTGGCCGCCTCGCGGCCAATATCGTAGGCTGGCTGGGTGATGGTAGTGAGGGGCGGGTCGAAGAGCGACACGCTTTCGAGGTTGGAAAAACCCACGATTTTCACATCGTCGGGGATGCGGCGGCCTAGCTCGCGGCAGACATGGTAGGCCCCCACCGCCAGCCGCTCGACCGAGGCAAAAATGCCGTCGATATCGGGCCGGCGCACCAGCATCTCGCGGATGAAGGCCACGTTCTGCTCATTGTCCATGGTGCCGTGCAGGATGAGGTCGGGCTCGGGCGTATGGCCGTGGGCTTGCAACGCATCGAGGTAGCCCTGCTGGCGATTGCGACCAATAGATAAGTTATTGGAAATCTGCAAGTGTGCAATGTGCTGGCAGCCGGCGGCCAGCAGGTGCTCGGTGGCCTGGTAGCCGCTCTCGTAGTCGTTGGTGGTGACTTTGGCGGTTGGAATCTCGGCGCACACCCGGTCGAAAAAAACGATGGGTAGTTTCAGGCTTTGCAGGTGCGCGGTGTCCTCGGTGCCGCTGGCCACCGACATCAGAATGCCATCGACCCGGCCGCCTTTTAAGTGCTGAATAATGGAGACTTCGCGCTCGTAGTCGTCGTGGGTCAGGTAGATGAGCACGTGGTAGTTGGCCTGGCGGGCGGCCTCCTCGATGCCATTGATAGCCAGCGCGAAAAAGTGGTTGGTCACCTTCGGAATTACCACGCCGATAGTCTTGCTTTGATTGCGGCGCAGGCTGCTGGCGTAGGCGTTGGGCTGGTAGTTGAGGGCAGTAGCGAGGGCACGCACCCGTTCCTTGGTGGCAGTCGAGACTTCGTGGCTGTCTTGCAAAGCCCGTGAAACGGTGGCGATAGACAGGTGCAACTCCTCAGCTAAACGCTTGAGGTTGACGGATTGCATAGGGGCGAATAGGGATAATGCAGAGCGAAGGGAATGGCGAAAAGCACCCAGCCGGGCCACAATAGCCCGGCGAATACCTAGCAATATAAGCAACTGGTGAAGATTGCCGTGCCCGTAGGTTCCTGCAAAAGCGGGTTTGCTGTAAACGTTTACGTAAATAAACTCTGGTCCACCCATCTGAATAGTGAGTGAGCACTCAGTACTTCGTGGTGTAGAAGGCCCAAAAACCACTTCTGTAGCCTGGGTTCAGTCTGGTTGCCGCCGCTGGCGGGCAATGGCTCATCCCCGGCAGTGCCGGCCGGCTACGCTTCTCAGAATCCACTTTCCCCCACCCACCTATGACAGCTCCTTTACCCCTGGCAAGCTGGCGCTACGTGCGACCCTTGGTGCTGCTGCCGGCCTTGAGCCTGGGCATCAGCACGGCTGCGCTGGCCGCTGCGGCACCCATTGCGCATCCCAAAACAATCCTGGCTGACATCACCATCACCGGGCAGGTGCTTGATGAGAAGGGCACGGGTCTGCCCGGTGTCAACGTCATCGTGAAGGGCACCAGCAACGGGGCCCAGACCGACATGGACGGCCGCTACAAAATCACGGCTCCTGACGATGCTACGCTGGTTTTTTCCTTTGTGGGCTATGTGTCGAAAGAAGTGGCCGTGGGCGGCCGCACCTCGATAAACATGTCGCTGGCTCCCGACGCAGCCGGCCTTGATGAGGTGGTGGTAGTGGGCTATGGCGTGCAGGAAAAGAAGCTGCTCGCCACCTCGATTTCTTCGATTTCGGCCAAGCAAGTAGAGCTGATACCAGTAGCCTCGCCCTCCGAGGCGCTGGTGGGCCTGGTAGCAGGTGCTCAGATAACGGAGCCCTCCGGCGAGCCGGGCGCGGGCGCGGTTATCCGCATCCGGGGCCTGGGGTCGATTTCGGCGGGCAATTCGCCGCTGTACGTGGTAGATGGCTACCCGCTCAACAGCGCCGATAGCTACAACCAGATTCCACCGGCTGATATTCAGTCGATTCAGATTTTGAAAGACGCGGCGGCCTGCGCTATCTACGGCTCGCGCGGCGGCAACGGCATCGTGATTGTGACCACCAAGCGCGGGCAGACCGATGGCAAAACGCGCTTCAACTTCACGGCCAACGCGGGTATTCAGCAAGTGGCCAAGCGCCTCGACCTGCTCAACCGCGACCAGTACCTCGACTACCTGCGCGAGTCGTTTACCAATGGCAACCGCGCCATTCCGGCCGCGCTGCAAGTGGGTGCGCCCGAGCTGCCCGATACCGACTGGCAGAAAGAAATTTTCACTACTGGCGTGCAGCAGCAGTACCAGCTGTCGGCGGCGGGCGGTACCGAAAAGTCGCGCTTCTACATAGCGGGTGGCTACTTCAAGCAAACCGGCATCGTGAAAAACTCGGGCTTCGAGCGCTATTCGCTGCGGGCCAACTACGACGCTCAGCTAAGCAAAAAGCTGAAGCTAGGTGTGAGCCTGGCCCCCAATTTCAGCCGCACCGACGTTATTCCAGTCTCGGGTAGCTACAACGGCGGCAACATCACGGGCGGCGGGCCGGGCGGCGAAACGGCCGTAGTAACGGCGGCCATCATCCTGCCGCCCATCATCCCGACGCGCCTGCCCAACGGCGACTACGGCACCATCCGCAATGCCGGTTCGGGCATCACCACGCCCGGCGACTTACTAAGCCCGCTGGCGACCATCGACCTGTATAAGGACCGTACTAATGCCGTGCGGGCGCTGGGCTCTGCATTTCTTGACTTCGAAGTCATTCAGGGGCTGCACCTGCGCAGCAGCTTCGGGGCCGAGTTGCTCAATAGCCGCCGCTCCATCTACGTGCCGGCCACGCTGGGCACCGTTGGCAACCAGGCCGCCAACCTCTCGAACCCCGTGCTGGGCAACATCGACGCCCGCCAGCTCAACGGCACCAACCTCAACTGGGTATGGGAAAACACGGCCACCTATAACCGCACCTTCGCCACCAACCACAGCGTGACGCTGCTGGCTGGCTACTCGGCCCAGTACAACCAGAACGAGGGCAGCACCGTGCTGGGGCAGACTGGCACCTACACCAACACTTCGATTGAGTACGCTACGGCGGCTGGCCAGCTCTTTGGCCAGGCCACCTACACGGCCAACTCGCTGACGTCGATTTTTGGGCGCGTCGACTACGCCTTTAAGGAGCGCTACATCCTCACGGCTGCCTTGCGAACGGATGGCTCGTCGCGCTTCGGCCCCGACAATCGCTACGCTACTTTCCCTTCGGTGGCGCTGGCTTGGCGGGCAGGCGAGGAAACGTTTATTAAAGGTATTGCCGCCATTTCGGAGCTAAAGCTGCGCGGCAGCTTTGGCGTAACCGGCAACAACAACATCGGCGACTACAACTACCAGAGCTACCAAACGGCTGCTAACTACGTATTTGGCTCCGGCACGGGCACGCGCACCTTCGGCTTTGCGCCCAATGGCGTAGCGGGGCGCAACCTGGGCTGGGAAACCAACACGCAGTATGATGCTGGCTTTGACCTCGGCCTGTTTAAGGACCGCATCTACCTGACCGTGGCCGCCTACCAGCGCAACACCACCGACCTGCTGCTGAATCGCAACATTCCGGCCCTCATCGGTTTTGCAAGCCGGGCGCTGGCCAACGTGGGTGAAGTACGCAACCGCGGTCTGGAGTTCCAATTGAACACTGCCAACATCACCGGCAAAGCCTTCACCTGGAGCACGTCGGCCAACCTGAGCATCAACCGCAACAAGGTGATGGCGCTGGCGGGTACCAATGACCAGCTGCTCTACGACGCCGTGTTTGGCTACACCAGCTCCATCCGGGTGGTGCCGGGCCAGCCGCTGGGCAGCTTCTACGGCTACACCCAGGAAGGCGTGTACCGCGACCAGGCCGACATCGACGCCAGCCCCAAATGGACGGCCAGCACTGTAGCCCCTGGCGACCTAAAGTTTAAGGATATCAACGGCGACGGCAAGATTGACTCGAACGATATTGGCGTGATTGGCAACCCGTTCCCCAATTTCACCTATGGCATTCAAAACACGTTTGGCTACAAGCGCTTCTCGCTGGCCATCACGCTGCAAGGCTCGCAAGGGGGAAGCATCCTCTACGGTGCCGACCGCTACAGCTTCAACTCGCCCGGCCAAACCAACGCCCGCACCAACCAGCTCGGCCGCTGGCACTCGCCCACCGACCCCGGCGATGGCCGCACGCCCCGCGCCACTACGGCAGCCTCGTTGCGCACGCAGTTCAGCGATTATTTCCTGTATGATGCCTCGTTCCTGCGTATTCGCAACGTGATGGTGCGCTACAACATCCCCGTCGATTGGGCTGGCAAAGCTGGTCTGCAAAGCCTCGGCGTGTACGCTTCAGCCCAGAACCTCTACACCTTCACCAAGTACTTTGGCTACAACCCCGAAGCCAACAACTACGGCAACACGACTACCCCCACCTACGGGGTAGACCAGGGCGCGTACCCGATGGCCCGCACCATCACCATTGGTTTGCAGGCTGGGTTTTAAGGTATGAACCTCACCCCCCCGGCCCCCTCTCCAAAAAAGAGGGGGAGCCGACCGTGAGCGAGCGTAAGCCAACGTTAAAATCGTCCGGCTCCCCCTCTTTTTTGGAGGGGGCCGGGGGGGTGAGGTTCCTCGCGTCAGCCCAATCAATACTTCTTAAAAGACTCCCACCATGACTATTAAAAAAATACTCACCTCGGCCAGCGTCGTTGCCGCACTGGGCTTGGCGGCCCTGGGCACCAGCTCGTGCAGCAAGGACTTTATTGACCTCAACGACCCGACGCGCCTGGTAACCACCAACGGCTACAGCGACTCGTTGAGCATCGTGAACGGCGTAACGGCCGCCTACTCCTCGCTCCAGGATATCTACGGCAAAGCGGGGTCCAATCGCGGCATTTTCCTCTTCGGCGAAGTGCCAAGCGACAACAGTACCACCGTGACCTCGGGCGAGCGGCTCAACGAGTTCGACAGCTTCGCCATCGTGAGCGACAACCCGCGCCTGCAAAACATGTGGCAGTACACGTACCAATGCATTGCCCGCTGCAACATTATCCTGAATCGGGGCGATGCTATAAAGCTCACCACTGCCACTCGCAACCGCCTCTACGCCGAGGTGCGGTTTATTCGGGCGCTGGCCTATTTCAACGCTGTGCGCGTGTGGGGCGATGTGCCACTGGTAACCACCGAGATTGTCAATATTGCTGATGCCTACCAGTTTGGGCGCGTGCCGGCGGCCCAGGTGTACGCCCAGATAGAGCAAGACTTGGCTTACGCTGAGCTTAACCTGCCCGCTACTCAAACGGCCGCTAACCTGGGCCGCACAACTAAAGGCGCCGCGCAGGGTCTGCTTGGCAAAGTGCTGCTGACTGAGAAAAAATACAAGGATGCCGCCGACAAGCTCAAGCTGGTAATCGACGCCAACAATTATGCGCTGCAAGCCACCTACGCCAACATCTTTTTGACTAGCAACGAGATGAATAGCGAAATTCTGTTTGCGGTGCGCTACACCAAAGGCGGCCTGGGCGTGGGCAGCCCTTTCACCAACTACTTCCTGCCAGCTACCTCGACGGCCGTGGCGGCTACCGTCAACGGCGGGGTGGGCACCGGCCAACAGTTCAATACCTTCGACCCCGACCTCGCGGCGGCTTTCGTAGCCAGCGGCACCACCGATGTGCGGGCGACGGCTTCTTACGGCACGTATACCTCCACGGCGGCCCCACTGTACTACACCAAAAAGTATAACGACACGCCCACCACCGCCACCGATGGCGAAAATGATTGGATAGTGCTGCGCTACGCCGATGTGCTGCTGATGTACGCCGAAGCCGTGAATGAAAACTCCGGCCCCGATGCCTTGTCGCTGGATGCCATCAACCGGGTTATTCGCCGCTCGCGGGGCCTGCCTGTAGCCACGGCCGCGCCCACCGTAGACCTGCCCGTCGGCACCACGCAAGCTGTGCTGCGCACACGCCTCGAAACGGAGCGCCGCCTGGAGCTGAATTTTGAAGGCCACCGCTGGTTCGACCTCCAACGCACCAACCGCGCCATCGACGTGATGAATGCCTTCTTCGCCAAGTATGCCTCAGCCACTCGCATAGATGCCCATAACCTGGTGTGGCCTCTGCCGCTTCAGGAAGTGCAAACCAACCCGATTCTGACTCAGAACCCCGGTTACCTCTAAGCGGTCAACTAAACTGCAAAGGCCGGTCAGCTTGACCGGCCTTTCTTTCGCGGGGCTGTCAACTGGCAGCCAATCCAACTCACTTCCTTTTCCATGAAACTATCCACCCCGGCCCGCTGGCTGGCGGCTGTGTTGGTTGCTGCTGGCCTCTTGGCCAGCAGCAGCTCACGCGCCCAGTCCGGCCTGATTCAGAATGCCCCGGCCCGCCGCGTGCTCAGCCTCAACGGCAGCTGGAACTACATCATCGACCCCTACGAAAACGGCTTCTACGACTACCGCCGCGAAGCCTTCGACCAGTCGAAAACCGGCAAGGGTGGCTATTACGACAACCAAAAGCCCAGCAACGCCCAAGAGCCCGAGCTGATTGAGTACGACTTCGACCACTCGCCCGCCCTGCAAGTGCCCGGCGACTGGAACTCGCAGGACCCCAAGCTGCTGTACTACGAGGGCACCATCTGGTACAAGAAAAGCTTCAAGATGGCCCCGGTGGCCGGCAAGCGGTATTTCATTTACTTCGGAGCCATCAACTACGAGGCTCATGTGTACCTGAATGGCAAGAAGCTAGGCATGCACAAAGGCGGCTTCACGCCCCTGCAATTTGAAGTAACAGGCCAACTAAATAGCGGCGACAACTTCGTGGTGGTGAAGGCCGACAACACCCGCCACCTCGACGCCGTGCCCACCATCAACACCGATTGGTGGAACTACGGCGGCATCACCCGCGACGTCTTCATTGCGGAAGCGCCCGGCACCTTCATTAAAGACTACGAGGTGCAACTGGCTAAAAATGACCCCACTACTTTGATGGGTTATGTGCAGCTAAACGGCCAAGGTAAAAGCGGCCAGACCGTGACGCTGAACATCGCCGAAGCCGGCCTCAAGCAAACCCTGAAAACCGATACGGCTGGCCGTGCCACCTTCCGCCTGCCGGCCAAAAAGCTGTCGCTCTGGTCGCCCCAGAATCCTAAGCTTTACGCCGTGACGCTGACGAATGGCGCCGAAGTAGTACAGGATAAAATCGGCTTCCGCACCATCCAGACCAAGGGCCAGGACATTCTGCTGAATGGCAAATCAACCTTCCTGCGCGGCATTTCCATTCACGATGAAAACCCGCTGATACCCGGCCGTGCCCGTGGCGAGGGCGACCTGCGCATGCTGCTGACCTGGGCCAAAGAGCTGGGCTGCAACTACGTGCGCCTGGCTCATTACCCGCACAACGAAATAATGCTAAAGCTGGCCGACGAAATGGGCCTCATGGTGTGGGCCGAAGTGCCCGTGTACTGGACCATCGCCTGGGAAAACCAAGCCACCTACCAGAACGCCGAATCCCAGCTTTCGGACCTGATAAGCATGGGAAAAAACCGCGCCAGCATCGTAGTCTGGTCGGTGGGCAACGAAACGCCCCTCGGCGACCCGCGCCTGAAATTCATGACCAACCTCATCAAAAAAGCGCGCAGCTTGGACGATACCCGCCTCATCGCCGCCGCCCTAGAGCTGCACCGCACCCCCGACAACGTGGTGCACGTGGACGACCCCCTGGGTGAGTACCTCGACCTCACCAGCTTCAATGAATACGCCGGCTGGTACTGGGGCGGCACGCCGAGCGAAATCACGAAGTACAAGTTTGAGATTAAGTACAACAAGCCCGTATTTATCAGTGAGTTTGGCGGCGATGCGCTGGCCGGCTACCACGGCGGCGCCAACACCCGCTGGAGCGAGGAGTATCAGGAAGCCCTATATGTTAACCAGCTCAAAATGCTGGGCACCATCCCCGGCCTGCGCGGCATGACGCCCTGGATTCTGACCGACTTCCGCGCCACGCGGCGGCAACACCCGGTGTACCAGAATGGCTTTAACCGTAAGGGATTGATTTCGAGCACGGGGGTTAAGAAGAAGGCATTCTATGTGTTGCAGGAGTATTACCGGCAACAGGCAGCTAAGTACGACGGGAAATGAGCTTAGTAACTAACCCTACGTGGGGCACCTCACCCCCCGGCCCCCTCTCCAAAAAAGAGGGGGAGCCGACCGCAAGAGGACATAAGTTGTCGTCAAAAAAGCGTCAGGCTCCCCCTCTTTTTTGGAGAGGGGGCCGGGGGGTGAGGTTCCCCCGCCAGCTGGCAGCCGCACTACTCCTGCTAAGCCTGACCGCCCACGCCCAAGCGCCCGACACCACCGAATACACCCTGCGCGTAGCCGCCAAAAAGACCCTCAACAACTCCCAAACCAACGGCACCGCCAGCTTCTCGCCTTACCGGGAATACGCCACACGCACTATCGCGCAACTCAAAGGCTTCGCCCCCGGCCAAACCAAACTGAGTAAGTATGGCGGCCGCCTCGACAAACGCACCACGGCTACCGGCTTTTTCCACGTGCAGAAGCTAAATGGCCGCTGGTGGGCCGTAGACCCCGAGGGCTACTACTTTCTACACAATGCTTTGAACGACTTGCAGCCCGGCAACTCGGAGCGCAATAACCAAGCCCTGAAAGAGAAGTTCGGTGACCGCGCCGGCTGGATGACGGCGACGCGTAAGCTGGTGTTCGACAATGGCTTCAATGGCGCGGGCGCGTGGTCGGCTACCAAGGAAATCCGGGAGAATAAAGACCAGGAAAAGCAGCCGCTGGCCTACACCATCAACCTCGACTGGATGAGTGGCTACGGCAGCAAGCGCGGCGGCACCTACCAGCAGCCCGGCCATAAAGGCTACCCCAATGACGTGATTTTTGTGTTCGACCCCGGCTTTGAGGAGTATTGCGAGGAGCACGCCAAGCAGCTGAGCCAGTATAAAAACGACAAAAACCTGTTCGGCTACTTCTCCGACAACGAGATGCCGCTGGTGCGCAAAAACCTTGATGGCTACCTGAAATTGCCGACCACCGAGCCCGGCTACGTAGCCGCCAAGAAGTGGGCCGACGAGCACAGCATCACCCTCGAAACCATCACCGACCAAAACCGGCAGGACTTCCTGGCCTACGCCGCCGAGCGCTACTTTTCCATCGTGGCCAAAGCGCTGAAAAAGAACGACCCCAACCACCTGTATTTAGGCTGCCGCTTCCACGGCGCGCAGCCCTACTACCCCGAGCTGATGCGCGTGGCCGGCAAGTACCTCGATGCCGTGAGCATCAACTACTACAACAAGTGGACGCCCGAGAAGAAGTGGGTAGCCGAGTGGGAAACCGTCGCCGGCAAGCCCTTCATCGTGACCGAGTGGTACGTGAAAGGCGAAGACGCGCCCGGCCTCGCCAACACCGCCGGCGCGGGCTGGGTGGTAAAAACCCAGGCCGACCGGGGCTTATTCTACCAGAATTTCACCCTCAGCCTGCTCGAATCGAAAAATTGCATCGGCTGGCATTGGTTTAAATATCAGGATAATGACCCAACCAAAGTAGGCGCCGAGCCCTCGAACACCAATGCCAACAAGGGCATTGTCGATAACACCTTCACGCCCTACCAGCCGCTGCTCAACAAAATGCAGGAGCTAAACCGCCAGATGTACCGCCTGGCCGACTACTTCGACAAACGCTAGCCGTAGCCCGGACTTTCAGTCCGGGATTGTACCTACTTATTATGCGCAGTGCGGACTGAAAGTCCGCGCTACATCTGCCACCCCGTGCTACGCAAAAACCTCCTTATTTTCAGTCTGTTACACCTGCTTCCCACCATCGGCGGGCTGCAAGCGCAGAGCCTGACGCCCAAGCAGCGCGTAGTAGTAGCACCTCCAGCTCGCAAAGAGAAATTTAAACTATACCTGCTTATCGGCCAGTCGAATATGGCCGGGCGCGGCTACGTCGAAGCCCAGGACACGGTACCCAATCGCCATATCCTGCGCCTTAACCCGACCGGCCAGTGGGAAATTGCCAAAGACCCGCTGCACTTCGATAAGCCAGCGGCCGGAGTAGGGCCGGGGCTGGCCTTCGGCCGGGCGATGGCGGCGCAGGATACAAGCCTCGTTATTGGGTTGATTCCGTGCGCAGTGGGTGGCTCGGGTATTGATACCTGGGTACCTGGTGCGTATTTCGATGGTACCAAAACGCACCCCTACGACGACGCCTTGGCCCGCGCTCGCACCGCCCTGGCGACGGGCACGCTGGCCGGCATTATCTGGCACCAGGGCGAGTCGGATACCAGCCCTGAGAAAAGCGTGGCCTACGCGGCCAAGCTCACGGCGCTCATTGCCCGGCTGCGAACCGATTTGCACGCGCCTGCCGTGCCCTTCGTGGCAGGGCAGCTGCCGCTGTTTCCGCAGGGCACTACCGATGTGGCTGGTGTGGCTCGTGTCAATGCGGCATTTGTTGAGCTGAGCAAAACGGTGCCGCATTACGCCTGGGTGCCGGCCACTGGCACCACCGACCGAGGCGACCACCTGCACCTCGACGCCGCTTCGGCCCGCCTGATGGGCCAGCGCTATGCTGCGGCCATGCAGCAATTGCAGCGGCCGTTGCGGCGCGGTAAGTAGCTGGGGATGAAGGCCCGGAAACTTATTAAATATTTCCCCAAAAGCTAATAATCAACCAAGTTGCTACTCTCTCCCGTGTTGCGAAAAACCCTGCCGCTTGCCGGCGCTTTGCTGCTAAAAACCTTATTTGCCGCTGCCCAGCAACAGCCTGCTACTGAGCAGCGCATCACGGCGCTGCTCCAGCAAATGACGCTGGAAGAGAAAGTTGGCCAGCTCAACCAGTATACCGGCCGCGAGCTGACCGGCCCGGCCACCGCCCGCAAAAACACGCTCATGGCCAGCATTCGGGCGGGGCAGGTAGGCTCGATGCTGAACGTGAAAAGTGTGAAGGACACCCGTGCCATTCAGGCCGAGGCGTTGCAGTCGCGGCTGCATATTCCGCTGCTGTTCGGCCTCGACGTCATCCACGGTTACCAAACCACCTTCCCGATTCCGCTGGCCGAGGCCGCTTCCTGGGACCTCGACGCCATCCGGCTAGGGGCGCACGTGGCGGCCAAAGAGGCGGCGGCCTCCGGCGTGCATTGGACGTTTGCGCCGATGGTAGACATCGGCCGCGACCCGCGTTGGGGCCGCGTAATGGAAGGCGCGGGCGAAGACGTATACCTCGGCTCCTTAATAGCCAAGGCTCGCGTGCTAGGCTTTCAGGGCGATAAGCTAGGCGGCACCGATGCCATCATGGCCTGCGCCAAGCACTTTGCCACCTACGGCCGTGCCATTGCCGGACGCGACTACAACGCCGTGGATATGAGCGAGCAGCAGCTTTGGCAAACCTACCTGCCGCCGTTTAAGGCCGCCGTCGATGCCGGCGTGGCCACGTTCATGAACTCCTTCAACACCCTGAACGGCGTGCCCGCCACCGGCAACGCCTATTTGCAGCGCGATATTCTGAAAGGCAAGTGGAATTACCAGGGCTTCGTGGTGAGCGACTGGGGCTCCATCAAGGAAATGGCGGCCTGGGGCTATGCCCAGGACAACAACGACGCTGCCCAAAAAGCCATCGTGGCCGGCAACGATATGGACATGGAAAGCGACGCCTACCACAACCACCTGGTGCAGCTGGTGCAGCAGGGTAAGGTGAGCCAGGAAGTGGTGGACGAGGCCGTGCGCCGCATCCTGCGCAAGAAATTCGAGCTGGGCTTGTTCGAAGACCCCTATAAGTTTTCGGACGAAAAGCGCGAGAAGAAAGTCCTCAACGACCCGCAAAACCGCCTGGCCGCCCGCCAGATGGCCCAAAAGTCGATGGTGCTGCTCAAGAATGACAACGCCACGCTGCCCCTCACCAACCGCTTCCAAAAAGTGGCCCTCATTGGCCCATTGGCCAAGGCCAAGCGCGACCTCAACGGCAGCTGGAGCGTGGACACCGACACCACGCGCATCACCTCCGTGTATGAGGGCCTGGCCCAGCGCGCCGGCAAAACCACGCAATTCACCTACGCCAAAGGCTGCGAGGTGAGCGGCGAATCTCGCGCTGGCTTCGCGGCCGCCGTGGCCGCCGCCAAAAACGCCGACATGGTAGTGCTGACCGTGGGCGAAAGCTGGGATATGAGCGGCGAAGCTAAGTCGCGCACCGACATCCACTTGCCCGGCGTGCAGGAAGAATTATTCAAGGCCCTGAAAGCGACCGGCAAACCTATAGCCGTTGTAGTCTTTGGCGGCCGGCCGTTGATTTTCAACGACATTGCCGACCAGGCCGACGCTATTCTGTACGCTTGGTGGCCCGGCTCGGAAGGCGGCACCGCCCTGGCCAGCGTGCTCTACGGCGATTATAACCCGGCCGGCAAGCTGCCCAGCACGTTCCCAAGGGCGCTGGGGCAACTGCCCATTGCCTACAATTTGCAGTACAACACCGGCCGCCCTATCACCAAAACCGGCGACACGCGCTACAAATCGGGCTATATCGACTCGCCCAACACGCCACGTTACGCCTTCGGCTACGGCCTGAGCTATACCACCTTCAAGTACAGCGACTTGAAAATCAGTCGCACGAGCATGGGCAGCGCCGAAACCGCGCAGGTCAGCTTCACCCTCACCAACACCGGCAAAGTGGCTGGCGAGGAAGTAGCCCAGCTCTACGTGCGCGACCTGGTGGCCTCGGTAGTGCGCCCGCTCAAGGAATTGAAGGATTTCCAGAAAGTCAGCCTCAAGCCCGGCGAAAGCCGCACTATCACCTTCACCGTGAGCAAAGACAAGCTGGCTTTTTATAATAATAAGCTGGAATGGGCCGCCGAGCCCGGCGACTTCAACCTGCTGGTGGGCAGCGCTTCCGATGATATCCGCCTCGAAAGCAAGCTGACGCTACTGCCGTAGCGCGGACTTTCAGTCCGCGAGTACGTGCGTCAGACACTCGCGGACTGAAAGTCCGCGCTACATTCCTGCCAAGCTAACAATCGCCATTTACTGGCTAATTCTCTACAAAAACCAGCGGCCCACTTCCGCTACTTTTGCCGCTCCTGATGGAGCAACTAGTTGTATGTCTGTATTAAATCAATTTTCATTAGCTGGTAAAGTGGTGGTTATCACCGGCGCTACCGGCGTGTTGGGGGCGGCCATGTCGGTAGCCGTGGCCGAGGCCGGAGCGCGGGTGGTCGTGATGGGCCGTGATGCCGAGCGCGCCGAGGTGCGGGCCGAGGCCATTCGGGCGGTGGGCGGCGAGGCGCTGGTTATCTTGGCCGATGTGCTCGATACCGCCCAACTCGAAGCCGCCCGCAACCAGATTCTGGCGCAATGGGGTAGCATCGATGGGCTGGTGAATGCGGCCGGTGGAAACATGCCCCGCGCCACCGTCGGCCCCAACCAGGATTTATTCGATATCGGCATCGAAGAAACCCGCCACGTTGTGGACCTCAACCTATTTGGTACCGTTATTCCGACCACCGTTTTCGGGCGCGTGATGGCGGCGCAGGGCAAGGGTTCCATCATCAATATCTCGTCGCTCACCGCCCAGCGGCCGCTTACGCGGGTGCTGGGTTACACGCTGGCTAAGAAGTCGATAGAGGCCTACACCCAGTGGATGGCCGTGGAGCTGGGCCAGCGCTACGGCGGCGGCCTGCGCATGAATGCCATCGCGCCCGGCGTATTCCTCACCGAGCAAAATCGCCACCTCATGCTCGAAGCCGACGGCTCCCACACCGACCGCGCTCGCAAGTTTATCGCCAATACGCCCTTCCAGCGCTTCGGCGAGCCCGAAGAGCTAACCGGCACGCTCATCTATTTATTGAGCGACGCCTCGAAGTTCGTAACCGGCGAAACGGTGCTCGTAGATGGCGGCTTTAACGCTTATAGCGGAGTGTAAAACCGTCATGCTGAGCGCAGCGCAGCGAAGTCGAAGCATCTTGGCCGCTTCGTTGCTGACGTAGGGAGTTAGTACCCCAGCCAGGATGCTTCGACTCCGCTGCGCTCAGCATGACAAACGATAACTGATAACTGAATAGCTAAAAAATATGCCCCTTATCCAAAGCTGGCGCTGGTTCGGCCCCAACGACCCCGTCGGCCTCGCCGATATCCGACAGGCCGGCGCTACCGACTTGGTTTCAGCCCTGCACCACATCCCGAATGGCGAAGTGTGGCCCGTGGACGAAATCCGCGAGCGGCAGGAGTTAATTGCCCAAGCTGGCCTGATGTGGAGCGTGGTCGAAAGCGTGCCCGTGCACGAGAATATCAAGACGCGCACCGGTAATTATCAGCAGTACATTGCTAACTACCAGCAGTCTATTCGCAACCTGGCGACCTGCGGCATCTATACCGTCACGTATAATTTCATGCCTGTGCTCGACTGGACGCGCACAGACCTGGCCTTTACCGTAGGCGATGGCTCGAAAGCCCTGCGCTTCGAAAAAGCAGCTTTCGTAGCCTTCGATACGCTGCTACTCCAGCGCAAGGACGCGGCTCAGGACTACTCGCCCGAAGAACTGGCTCGCGCTGAAAAGCGCTTTCAGGCAATGAGCGACCCAGATAAGCAACTGTTGCAGCGCAATATTATTGCCGGCTTGCCAGGCAGTGAAGAGAGCTTCACGCTGGCGAAATTTCAGCAAGCGCTGGATGCGTATGAGGGCATTGACGCCGAAAAATTGCGCCAGCATCTGATTCTGTTTTTGCAGGAAATCGTGCCTGTGGCCGAAGAAGTAGGCGTAAACCTCGCCATTCACCCGGACGACCCGCCGTACCCAATTTTGGGTTTGCCTCGCGTGGTGAGCACCGCCGCCGATGTGGCCGCGCTGGCGGCGGCCGTGCCCTCGCTTAGCAATGGTTTGTGCTTCTGCACCGGCTCGTTTGGCGTGCGGCCCGACAATGACCTGCCTGCCATGGTGAGCCAGTTTGCCGACCGCATTCACTTCATTCATCTCCGCAGCACCCAGCGCGATGCCGACGGCAACTTCTACGAAGCCAATCATTTGGAAGGTGATGTGGATATGTACGCCGTGATGCGCGAGCTGGTGCAGGTGATGCGCCAGCGCCAAACCAGCCTGCCCATGCGCCCCGACCACGGCCACCAGATGCTGGATGACTTAGCCAAGAAAACCAACCCCGGCTACTCGGCCATCGGCCGCCTGCGTGGCCTCGCCGAATTGCGTGGGCTAGAGCTGGGCATCAGTCGCAGCTTATAAATGATAAAAAATCCGAAAAGTGGATAAAAACGGAGAAGCCGCTTCCATTGGGAGCGGCCTCTTTTTTTTGAGGGTTTTAAAACACGAAGTTGAACGACGCCTGCGTGAGTAGGCCGCGCAGATTGCGGCTTTCGCGGTAGATAGGTAGGAAGTAGCTCTCCTTCACGTCGAATAGCACGTGCTTGGTTTTGAGTAATTCCAGGCCCAGGCTTAGGTTGGCGTTGACGATGAACTCGCTTTTTTTCTCGTTGTTGCGGTTGGCGATGAAGCCGCCTATCTGGTAGCCGGTGTAGAGGTTGAGGTAGCGGCGCTTGCCCCGGCCGAAGTTGCGCGGGTAGAAGTCCTGTCCAAAATTGATGAGCGCCAGCTCGTTGATAAACAGCGAGTCGCCGGGCTCGTTGCTGGGTTGCACGGCCTTGTAGATGCCGAGATTGAAGTAGCTTTTGCCCCGCGTCACAAGGTATTTTACGGCGTAGCCCCGGTAGTTGGCGGCGCTAAAGCCAGGGCGCGGGTTGTCGAGGTGCAGGTAGCCAAACTCTACGCCCGGCATATTTACAAAATTGACTTTGCGATTGGCCACCGGGAAGCTCACCTCGTCGAACAGCCGCAGCGTGACGTAGGCCTGCCCGCCGTGTAGGGCCAGCGCATTGAGTTCGAGCCGGCGGCTGTGCAGCTGAGTTGCTGCCGCATCTGTTTGGTTTTGCACGGCGCGGTAATTGGCCGGGTCGCTGGCTTCGGCTAGTTTCAGTTGCTCCTGTATGCGTACTAAGCGTAGCGAGTCGCTAGCCACGTCGGCGCGTAGCGCCAGCAGGCGCGGGTCAATATTTTGGCGGTTCAGGTTGTTTTCTTGCACGTAGCCGAAGGTAGCGACCAGCGAATCGAGGGCTGGCACGGCCGCGAGCGGCAGCACAAATTCGGCGATAAGTTGCTCGGGCGTTTCTTCCTGCTTTTGCAATTGCGGCGAGTGCTGCCGGATGTAACGCAACGCAGCAGCCCGCGCTTCGGGAAAGCGAATGGTGCTGACAACCATGCTTTTCTGCGCCTCATACAAAGTCGCTGGCTCGGTCGGTATGCGTTGGGCGGCGGCGGGGATAGCCAGCAGCAGGGCAACCAGGCAGCCCAGCAGCGATATAGAGGAAATCAGGGCGCGCTGGCCTCGGAAAATTGGGGTTTGGAGTAGCGTTTTCATGCCCAATACTAGCGGACCGATTTGCGCTATTCGCTATCATTCAACGTATTTTGATGCTTTTATCAGACTTCAGGTTTACAATGATTTTGTCGCTTTGTATTGTGGCATTTTATTTATTATCAATGTAATAAGATGGAAAATTGCATAATAATCAGGGACGTTGAGAAATCGCTGCTGGCGGTCTGACACAGGTTTTCGGAACAGCTCTCAGCACCTGTTCAGGTTGAATTATTCAGGTGCTAAAACGGGCGTAGCGATGCAAATACTTGCATCGCTACGCCCGTTTCAAGAACTACTAAAGTTGGTGTCGGTGGTTATTCGCCACTAGCGGCAGCCATTTTTAAGCGGCATAGGTAGTCCGCACCACTGCACCTAATTCCGTCAGCAGCGAAAATAGCCCGATGTACGTCCGATTCAAATACACAAAGTGCGCCGAACCGCGTGGCTCGCGCTGCTGGCGTATTTCTTGGTCCTGCATCAGGTCGTCGCCCAGCGCATAAAGACTTTTCAAATAGGCTGGGTCGCCAAAATTGAAGGTGTCCTGCCGGAAAGGGCGGCCCACCAGTTCCAGCGATTGGGTGAGGGTGCGCAGGTACATCTGGCGCAGCGCGGGCGCATCGGTGGGGCGCAGCACACCGGTTTCGGTGAGCAACACTTCGAGGCGGGCCGGGTCGGCCAGGGTTTCGGGGGCCAGCAGCGCCAGAAACTGCTGCTGCTCCAGCGCCGGCACATCTTTTACACAGCCAAAATCGAGCACGCCTACGGTGCCACCATCGGTAAGGCTAAAGAGGAAGTTGCCGGGGTGCGGGTCGGCGTGCAGCTGGCGTAGCTCGCGCAGCTGGTATTGGTAGAAATCCCAAAGGGCTTGGCCGAGCTGGTTGCGTACCTCTTGCGATGGATTTTCGGCCAGAAACTCCTTCATGTGCTGGCCGGGCAGCCAGTCCATAGTGAGAATGCGCGCCGCCGAAAGGGCCGGGTAATAGGTCGGAAACTGGAGGTGCGGCAGGTGGCCGCACTTGGCTGCTACGGCCTGGCCCCGGCTCAGTTCGAGCTTGTAATCAGTCTCTTCCAGCAAGCGAGCTTCGACCTCGGCCAGGTAGGGGCGCAGGGTTTCTTCGCGCAACCCCATGATGCGCAAGGCCACCGGTTTCACCATCGCGATATCGGACTGAATACTTGCGCCCACACCGGGGTACTGCACTTTCACAGCCAAAGCCTTGCCATTCTTGCGGGCAAAATGCACCTGCCCGATGCTCGCTGCCTGCCGGGCATTGGGGTCAAATTCCTCAAAAACCTCGCTGGGCGAATGCCCAAAAGCATCGCGAAACGCCTTGACTACCAGCGGCCCCGACAGTGGCGGCGTCTGGTACTGCGCCTGCTGAAACTGCTTGGCATAGGCCGGGGGCAGCAGGTTTTTTTCCATGGCCAGCATCTGGGCCACTTTCAGCACCGAGCCTTTCATCTCGCTAAGCGTGCCGTAGAGCTCTTCCGCATTGGCCTGGTGCAGGTCAGCCATTTCTGAGTCGGCTCCGACGGCTTTTTTGGCGTAGTGCTGCACGTAATTAGCTCCTACTTTAAAGCCGGTTTTAGCGAAGCGGGCGGCGCGGGCCACTTTCGAAGTAGGCAGCGAATCCTGGGGTTGGTCAGACATATAGATTAAAGAATAGTACACTAAAAAACGTCCGCTATGCTGAGCTTATCGAAGCATGACGGACGTTTTCTGATAGGAGAGATTTAGGAATGCTTTTGCAGCAAAAACCGCCCGAAATCCAGTGCCGAATCGAAGGTGTTGCGGCCCACTAGGTCGAAGCTCAGCGTCACGGCTTTCTCTACGGCTGCATCAGTACGCTCAAAATTCACCGACTCATCGCGCACAAAAAACAGCAGGATAAACTGTAATTGGCGCAGGAAAATTCGTCCGTAGCCATCCTGCAAAAACGGCCGGCTGGCGATTTCGCCTGTGGCGCGACCCTCGTGCAAAATCTCTTCTGCAAAGTCTTTAAATTCAGCCTCAAACTTGTCGAGTACTTTCGGAATCAGCGCTGGCCGACGGCGCTGTGAGCGGCCCAGCGTGAGCAGCACGAAGCTGCGATTGTTTTTTAAAATTTCGAGCAGCGTGTAGTAGAAGGCCAGCAGCTTTTCGCGGCTGCCGTAGCCCTGCCACGCGGGCTCCTGGGCGGCCTGGGCGCGGGCCTCGCGGCCAAATTCTACCCATGCCTCACGCTCAATGGCCGCGAAGGAAGCGTAGGAGCGGTAAAACTCGCCTTCCGAAATCCCCTGCGTATCGGCAAAGGCAAATACAGTTTTGGGCGCGTGGCCGTGGCGGCGCAGGTAGTCGAGATAAGCGGCTTTGATGGCAGTAGTTTCCATGTGGGTATAACCGCCACTGGGCGAGCGTGGTTCGGGAGAAATCGCTTATTTCCGGCCTTTGCGGATGAGGTCGATGGCCCGCTCGCGGCCGAACTTATGGTCGACTATTGGGGCGGGGTATTGGTCGGTGCCAAACTCGGGCACCCATTGCTTTACGTACTTATAGTCAGGGTCGTACTGCTTCTGCTGGCTGTCGGGGCTATATACTCTGAACCACGGCGCGGCCACGGCCCCGGTGCCGGCCATCCACTGCCAGTTGCCGATGTTGTTGCTCATGTCGTAGTCGATGAGCTTTTCGGAGAAATAATGCTCGCCGAGCGTCCAGTCCATAAATAGCTGCTTTACCAAAAAGCCCGCCGTCGCGATGCGAGCGCGGTTGTGCATGTAGCCCGTTTGGTTGAGCTGGCGCATGCCAGCATCCACAAGCGGGTAGCCGGTGCGGCCTTCGCACCAGGCCCGGTACTGCTCGGGGTCGTCGCGGTAGGGGAGGTGGCGCATCTTGGGGTCGTAGGCCTCATACGACGTGTTGGGGAAGTGCCAGAGCAGCATCATGAAAAAATCCCGCCATATCATCTCGTTCAACAGCTTGTTATTCAGCTCCTGCGCCTGCTGCATGAGCTGCCGGATGCTGATAGTGCCAAAGCGCAGATGCACCGAGCGGTGCGTAGTGCCCCGGTTATCGGCTGGGAAATCGCGGGTCTTGTCGTAGTGTTTCACCACGTCGGCATCGGGCAGCCGGGCGGGCGGCGTGGGCTGCTCGTGCCGCTCAAAGCCCAGGTCTTTCAGGGTGGGCCGCTTGGCATCGGCGGCGTGCGGGCGGGCCAGGTTTTCCTTTGTAAAAAGCCGTTGCGAAGGATGCGGCTTAAAGTCGTCGGGCGTCACTTTGGCCTGCCAGGCCTTCGAATACGCGCCGAATACTTTAGAAGGCTTGCCGTTTTTGGTCAGTACCTCGTCTTTAGCAAAAATTACCTGGTCTTTGAAGGCTTTAAACTCGATTCCATGCGCGGTGAGCAGCTTGGTTATGGCCGTATCGCGCTCGGTGGCGTAGGGCTCGTAGTCCTCGTTGGTGTACACGGCGGCTATATCATAGTCTTTCAACAACTGCTGAAAGACATCGGGCGTACGGCCGTAGCGGGCTAGCAGGCCGCCACCCGCCTTGTGGGCCTCCTCGGCCAGCTGCTCTATCTGGTCAAAAATGAAGGTGAGGCGCGCATCATTACTGGGCAGCTTTTCCAGGATAGTCTGGTCGTAGATGAATAGCGGCAGCACCGGATGGCCGCTTTGCAAGGCGGCGGCCAGGCCAGCGTTGTCCTGGAAGCGCAAGTCGCGGCGGTGCCAGAAGAGGGTGATTTTCATGCTAATTATGTTTTGTGTAGCGTAGACTTCCAGTTCGCGAGTACCAAGCGCGGGGACTCGCGGACTGAAAGTCCGCGCTACTTCTATTTTAGCTTGCCCATGCCACCATCCACGGCTAAAACCTGCCCGGTGATGAAGCTAGCCTGGTCAGACAGCAGAAATACAGCCATGCCAGCCAAGTCGTCGGGACGGCCCACACGCTGCAAAGGATGGCGCTTGGCTCCGGCCTCGGCCTTCTCGGGCGTGTTGAGCAAGGCGGCAGCCAAGGGCGTATCGGTAAGGCTGGGGGCCAGGCAGTTGACACGTAAGCCACTAGCCGCATACTCAGCAGCTAGGGCGCGGGTGAGGCCCTCCACGGCGGCCTTAGCAGTGGCAATACTGGTGTGAAAGCTCATGCCCACGGCCGCCGCTACTGTGCTGAACAGCACCACTGAGGCCCCACCTTCGGCTTTTTTTAAACGCTTCACGGTGGCTTGCAGCGCCTGCACCGCACCGAGCACGTTCAACTCAAAATCACTGCGAAAATCCTCGACGGGCACGCGCTCGAAGGGCCGCAGCTTGATGGAGCCGGGGCAATACACGAGGCCGTGCAGCACCTCGGGCAACTGGTCGAAGGCTGCCCCAACGGGCTGTGTGGCATCGTAAGGTAGGTGCGTGGTGCCAAGAGCCTCCAACTCGGGCGAAAGGTGGCGCGACGCGGTGAAAAGCGTCGCGCCAGCGGCTGCCAGCTGGCTGGCGGTGGCCAACCCGATGCCCGAAGAGGCCCCGACGATGAGGATGTTTTTGCCAGTAAAATTCATGGGGCAGTGAGCAAGCACGGTAGTTGTGCTCGGCTAACGGCCGGGTGCCGGCAAGGTTATGCAGCCAGGAGGCGAGGAGATGGTGGGCCGGCCGCTGCCAGTGGGTTGAGCAGCCTGGCTTAGCTCGGCACTGCTGCCTCGTCGAGTAGTGGTACAGGTTTCGGCTTGCGGCCTACCAGCCACACCCCCAGGAAGATAAGCGCCGCCTGCCAGGCCTTATCCAGCGTAAATGTGTCTTTGCCCAAACTCACGGCGATGAGCACCGCCAGCACCGGCTGCAAGTAGATATAGACGCCTAGCAACGACGGCTGCGCAAATTTCAACGCCCAGTTATTCAGTAAGTAAGCCAGGATAGTGAGGAAGAAAACCATGTAGCCCAGCTCGGCCCAGATGAAGAGCGGAAACCGGCCGTAGTCGGTGGCGATGGCCTGGGGCAGCCCGATGGGAATTACTACCACGGCCCCCACCAAAAAGCTGCGCGCCAGCACCGTAAAGGCGTGGTACTTGCGCATTAGCGGGGCCACCAATACCAGGTAAAGCCCAAACACAGTGGCATTGAACAGCAAATACAGATTGCCGAGCAGCGGGTTGGCCGCCCCGTGGCCAGCCGGTGGCCGACTCAGGATAAGAGCTGCTGCGCCCACCGTGCCCAGCGCAATGCCCAGCAGGCGCAGGGGCGTGATTTTGTCGCCCAGCAGCACGGCCGAGGCCAGTACCACCACGATGGGCGAAATAGTCTGAATAAGTGAGGCATTAATGGGCGTAGTAAGCGCTAGCCCCCCGAAAAATGCCAGCTGATTGAGCCCGATTCCCAGTACGCCGCACGCGATGGCGCGCCACGTATCGGCCCCGGCCGCAATGCGCTCGTGCGGCGCAGCCCAGCGCTTGAGCCCAGCAAATACCAGCGCCGCCACCCCAATGCGCCACACCACCGCCGCCTGCGGCAAAATGTAGCCCGGCATCAGGTCTTTGGCCAGGCTATAGGTGGCAGCGTAGATGAGGGCGGCCGCAAACAGGGCCGCGTGAATGCGAAAAGAAGACATGAGGTAGTTGCGCGAACTTTGTAGTTCGCGTTCGTTTATAGGCTGCGTCCGTGCGAACGCGAACTACAAAGTTCGCGCAACTGCCGCGCCCCGTTGTTCATGGCTTCCCTTTTCGACACTCCTACCTCTGCCCCGCTGGCCGAGCGCCGCCGCCCGCGCCGTCTGGCCGACTATGCTGGCCAAACCCATTTGCTGGGCGAGAACGGCGTGCTACGCCGCTACCTGGCGGCTGGTCGCCTGCCTTCGCTCATCTTATGGGGCCCGCCGGGCGTGGGCAAAACCACCCTGGCGCTGCTGCTGGCCGAAGAGCTGAAGCGGCCCTTTGCCATGCTCTCAGCCATTAGTGCGGGGGTGAAGGACGTGCGCGAAATAATCGAGCGGGCCAAAAAGCAGACCGGCACTATTCTGTTTATTGATGAGATTCACCGTTTCAGTAAGGCGCAACAAGATGCTTTGCTCGGGGCAGTGGAGCAGGGTTTGGTTACACTTATTGGGGCCACTACTGAGAATCCTTCCTTCGAGGTTATTCCAGCCTTGCTCTCGCGCTGCCAGGTGTACACGCTGCAAGCGCTGAGTGCTGATACGCTGCGCGAAATCGTGCGCCGTGCCTTAGCCGAGGATGAAATTCTGAAGAAAATCCCCGTCGATGTAGTCGAAGACCACGCCCTGCTGGCCCTCAGCGGCGGCGACGCCCGCAAGCTGCTCGGCTTGCTGGAGCTGGTAGTGGAAGGCAC
Organism: uncultured Hymenobacter sp.; assembly: GCA_964251335.1. GTDB lineage: Bacteria > Bacteroidota > Bacteroidia > Cytophagales > Hymenobacteraceae > Hymenobacter. The sequence goes on along the minus strand of CAXUKA010000007.1, from coordinate 2,293 downwards.
CGCGCCTGACCCTGCCACCGGCCGCGTGCAGCTCACCGACGCGGCCGTGCAGCAGACGGCCCAGCGCCCCATAGCGCGCTACGACAAGGGCGGCGAAATGCACTACGATGTGGTGTCAGCCTTCATCAAAAGCATTCGCGGCTCAGACCCCAACGCGGCGCTTTACTACTTGGCCGTGATGCTCGAAGGCGGCGAAGACGTAAAATTCATCGCTCGCCGGATGCTCATTCTGAGTTCAGAAGACATTGGCAACGCCAACCCCAACGCCCTGCTGCTGGCCCAAAGCTGCTTCCAGGCCTGCACCGTTATTGGCCTGCCCGAGTCTGATTTAATTCTCTCACAGACGGTTATTTACCTCGCCACTTCGCCCAAGAGCAATGCGGCTTACACGGCCATCCGGGCGGCGCAGGCGCAGGTGCGGCAGCACGGCGTGCACCCCGTGCCGGTACCGCTGCGCAACGCGCCCACCAAGCTGATGAAAGAATTGGGTTACGGCGATGCCTACCAGTACTCGCACAACGGCGAGGGCAATTTTGCCTACCAAGAGTTTATGCCTGATGCCCTGAGCGGCACCCGCTTTTATGACCCCGGCGACAATCCAGCGGAGGTTAAAATCCGGGAGCGCCTGCGCGGCTGGTGGCAGGAAAAATATGACTATTAAGGATGCTTGGCGCGAATGCCGGGCCAGCGGTGTAATGCGTAAGTTGCCGCCGCGATAAACCCGATAGGTAAGTGGCGGCTGTATCTTGCCGCCCGCCAGCAACGCGCTGCGCTAAGCTAGTCAGCCCGCGCAGCGGGCGTATCTACGAAATTCGTTTAATCCGTTAAATCTGCGTTCATGGGGCAATTCTTTAAGTTCGTACTAGCCACCTTCGTGGGGCTGATATTATTTACCGGGCTGGGCTTTATCGTGCTCATCGGCATGATAGCTGCCATCGGGTCCAGCAGCGATTCCAGCAAGTCGGTGGCGGCCAATTCGGTGCTGGAGCTGAAGCTCGACAAGCCCATCACCGAGCGGCAAGAGCCACGCGGCCTCGGGGCCAGCAACAGCATCGGGCTGCTCAATCTGCGGCAGGCCATTGCGGAAGCCAAAACCGATGATGATATCAAAGGCATTATGCTGAACCTGACCGCAGTGCAGGGCGGCATGGCCTCGCTCACGGAAGTGCGCGATGCGCTGCTCGATTTCAAAAAATCGGGCAAGTTTGTGGCGGCCTACTCCGAGGGCATGACCGAGAAGAGCTACTACCTGGCCAGCGTGGCCGACCCCATCTACCTGCACCCGCAGGGCGCGCTGGAGTTCAACGGCCTCAGCTCAGAAGTTACCTTCTTCAAAAACCTGCTCGATAAGTCGGGTATCGACGTGCAGATTTTCCGCGTCGGTTCCTTCAAAAGTGCTGTAGAGCCGTTTTTCCGCACCAGCTTCTCCGATTCGGCGCGGGCGCAAACCGTGTCGTACCTCAACAGCATCAACAACGACATGATAGGGCGGGTGGCCGCCAGCCGCAGCATTGCCGTGCCGCGCCTGCACGTTATTTCCGACTCCATGCTGGTGCATAGCGCGCCCGATGCCCTGCGGCTGGGCCTCGTGACCAAACTCGGCTACTACGACGAGGTACTCGACTACCTGCGCGGCAAGCTGGGCACGGCCAAAAACAAAAAGCCTAGCCTGGTAAGCCTCAGTGACTACCACGAGGGCGGCGAAAAAAGCCAGCGCGAAGGCAGCACCGACAGCAGCAACCGCATCGCCATCATCTACGCCGAGGGCGACATTGTGGGCGGCAATGGCTCGGATAACAGCATCGGCGGCGACAAATTTGCGGAAGCCATTCGTAAGGCAAGGCTCGATGATAAAGTGAAGGCCGTGGTGCTGCGCGTGAACTCGCCGGGCGGCTCGTCGCTGGCTTCCGACGTGATTTACCGCGAGGTGATGCTCACCAAAAAAGTGAAGCCGATTATCGCTAGCATGGGCGACGTGGCGGCTAGCGGCGGCTACTACATCAGCATGGCCTGCGATACCATTGTGGCCCAGCCCAATACCATTACGGGCAGCATCGGGGTATTTGGCGTGATTCCTAACCTGCAAAAGCTGTTGAGCGAGAAGCTCGGTATTACCGTTGACCGCGTCGAAACGGGCAAGTTCTCGGACTTCCCGACCGTGACGCGCCCGCTCACCGAGTACGAGAAACTGCAAGTGCAAACGGAGGTTAACAAGATTTACGCTGACTTCACGAGCAAGGCTGCCCTAGGCCGCCACATGCCCGTAGAGCGCCTGCGCCGCTTGGCTTCGGGC
>CAXUKA010000006.1:30758-53498 GCA_964251335.1 uncultured Hymenobacter sp. | reverse complement strand
GCCCACGCTAGGCTTCTCGCTGAACATGATTGTGCTCTTCGCCTTCCTCTTGGCGCTGGGTATCGTGGTGGATGATGCCATCGTGGTTATCGAAAACACGCACCGCCTGCTGCACGAGCACCCCAACCTGAGCACTGCTCAGGCGGCTAAATACGCAGCTGGCGAGGTGTTTATTCCAGTATTGGCTGGTACGCTCACGACGGTAGCGCCGTTCGTGCCGCTTATGTTCTGGCCCGGTATTGTGGGCTCGTTCATGTTCTTTTTGCCGGTTACGCTCATTCTGACCCTGGGCGCTTCGCTCATTGTGGCCTTCATCATGAACCCGGTATTTGCTGTGAGCTTCATGGAGCGCGAGGAGCACCTCGACCGCGTCGAAACGCCCAAGCTGACGCGTGGCTTCCTCATCGGTATGGGCGTGATGCTGGCCATTGGGTTGATTGGCTACGCCGCCGGCTCGAAGTTCCTGGGCAACTTGATGGTGAGTGTTATCGTGCTTTGCTTCCTCGATAAGTACGTGTTTGTGTATATGATAGCTGGCTTCCAGCGCACCATATTGCCAGCCATCCAAAATGGCTATGCCCGTCTGGTTGAAGTAGCCGTGGGCGGTAAAGTATGGCGGCAAATTGCGATTATGGGCGGCCTAGTGGTGCTGATGATTGGCAGCATCATGGCCGTAGGTGCTCGCAACCCTAAGATTGATTTCTTCCCCAAGGGCGACCCTAAGTTCATTTACACCTACCTGCGCATGCCCGTGGGCACCCGCGTAGAAGTCACCGATTCGGTAACCCGCATCCTGGAAAGACGTGTATATAAGGTGGTTGGCAAGAATAACCCCGACGTAGAATCGGTGATTACCAACGTGGCCATCGGTGCCGGCGACCCCACCGACCCGAGCGCCTCGACCGGCGTATCGCAGTCGCACTTGGGTAAAGTAGCCGTGGCTTTCAAAGAGCTGAGCGAGCAGAAAGGTAAAGCCACCCACATCTATATGGATGATATTCGGGAGGCCGTGAAAGGCATTCCCGGAGCTACCGTATCGGTAGACCAGGAGGCCAGCGGGCCGCCCCAGGCCAAGCCCGTTGCCATCGAAGTATCGGGCGACGACTACCCCAAGCTGGCCGCGCTTTCCAAAAAAGTGCAGCGCTACGTCGATTCGCTGAAAATCGGTGGCATCGAGCAGTTACGCTCTGACCTCGAAGACCGCAACCCCGAGATTGCCGTCAACATCAACCGCACCCGTGCCAACCGCGAAGGCATCAGCACGGGCCAGATTGGCTCGGAGGTTCGCACCGCGATTTATGGCTTCGAAGCCAGCAAATTCAAAACCTCTGACGACGAATATCCCATTCAGGTGCGCTACGCTAAGCCCTACCGCGACAACGTAGACGCCATCGTAAACGCTCCGCTCACCTTCCGCGATGCTACGGGCTCGGTGCGCCAGGTACCCATTTCGTCGGTGGCCGATGTCAACTACGGCACTACCTACGGCGGCATCAAGCGCAAAGACACGCACCGCCTCATTACCATCTCGTCGAACGTGCTCAACGGCTTTGCTCCCGTTACGGTGGTGCAGCAAGTGACGCAGGCCCTCAAGGCCTTCCCGACGCCCCCCGGCTACACCATCCGTATGGGTGGCTCGCAGGAAGACACTAAGGAAACCAGCGACTTCCTGGGTGTGGCGGCCCTGGGCGCTATCGCCCTCATCTTCCTGGTGCTCGTCACGCAGTTCAACTCGGTTAGCAAGCCGCTTATCATCCTCACCGAGGTTATTTTCTCCATCATCGGCGTAATGCTCGGTCTGGCCATTACCGGCATGAACATCAGCATTGTAATGACCGGGGTAGGCGTAATTGCCCTAGCAGGTATCGTGGTGAAAAACGGCATTCTGCTGGTTGAATTTACCGATATGCTGCGCTCGCAGGGCATGAGCCTGCACGATGCCCTCGTGCTAGCTGGCCGCACCCGCCTCAACCCGGTTATTCTCACGGCCACGGCCGCCATTCTGGGCCTCATTCCGCTGGCTGTGGGCCTGAATATCAACTTCTACGAGCTCTTCAACTCGGGCCACCCGCACTTCTTCCTGGGTGGTGAGTCGGTGGTGTTCTGGGGGCCACTGGCTTGGACAATAATTTTTGGGTTGTCGTTTGCAACCCTTGTGACCCTTTTGGTAGTCCCGGTTATGTATCTTCTGAATGAGAAGCTACGCGCCAAGATAACGGGCCGTAATTATAACAGCCTCCCGCCCGCGGTGACAGCCGACCGTGAGGAGATAGAGGCTGCTACTCCGCCCGTCTTGGCTTAGTTATTGTTGATTGCTGGCTGCCTGGTGGCCCGCCGTTGTTGAGGAAACGACGGGCCGCCGGCAGCCAGCAATCCGCATTAAGAAAGGACATTCTCACCCGGCTTCTCTGCAATTTTTACTTAGTTCTATGTTCGCTACTACTACCGCAGCCGCTGCTCCAAAAAACATTGAGCAGCAAGTACTTCGAATTATCAGCAAGCGCAAGGCTATCAAGACTACACGCCTGCGCCGCACGGCCAACCTCAGCCGTGACCTGCGCTTCGATACCGTCGACCTCGTCGATATCATCCTGGAGTTGGAGCGCAACTTTCATATATCTGTGCCCGACGAGGTGCCCTTCAACACGGTTGGTGACTTCGTGCGCTACGTGCGAGCCCACGCCGCTGCGGCGTAAGAAGCAATGTGCCCTGAACAGAAAAGCCCGTCTGACTCATCAGACGGGCTTTTCTGTTCAGGGCACATTGGCAATTGCTAACTACCGGTCGTTGCCGCCCGTGTCGTTGCGCTGGCCCACATTGCCATCGCGCGAGCCATCGCTCACGTTGGCAATATCGTCTACGCCCGCCGACTTGGCTTCGGGCAGCGGGCCGTCGGGGCCTACGTCGCTGATAGGCTTGGTGGTTGAAGACGTGGGCGAGCCCAGGCCAGCATCAGTAGCCGACTGGCCATTGCTGGCGGGCGCAGTGGGGTAGGCGGTAGTTCCGGCATTCTTAGCCGAATGATTGGTGCTGGTAGTAGTCTCGGGCAAGCGGTTTTGCCAAAGCTCTTGGTCCGATACTACGGTAGCGGCTTTCGCGGCTTCCCAAGTGTGAAATTTGTCCAACTCGTGCTTGATGGAAGTTGAGAACCACGCTACCAGCGCCATGTCATCGAGCAAACCCAGCACCGGAATAAAGTCGGGAATCAGGTCAATCGGCGACATGAAGTAGATGAGCACAGCCACGGCCGCCACTACTGTAGTGGCCGGAAGCTCCGTGTACTCACCCGAAATGCTGAGTTTGATGAGCCGGAACAGGCTTTGCAGCGTTTCCCAAGCCTCGTGAGCCAGAGAGCCAAGCTCTTTCTTCTCGCTGGCCTTTTCATAAGCATCAGTAAGCAGCTTTTTGAGGCGGGTGGGCTGCTTGATATATCCCTCGGCCGAGCTTAGGAATTTCTTAAAGAATTTGGAACCAGCGACATCATTGCCGGAAGGAGCGGAGTTGTAAGTTGCCATGCGGAAAAAAGGGAGAGATTAAGGCTTAATGAACGGCAAATTTGCTGCCAAAGCCTATTACTCTATTCGCTGCCGCAATGTTTTTATTACAACTTCATTATACTAAAAAGCGGCCCGCAGCTGAGTAGCTGCGGGCCGCTTAGATAGCGCAAACTATGCGAGTTCGCGAATAGCTCAATTATAAGGTCGTTACTAGTACTTGCGGACTCGCAGAGTCCACAATATACCTTACTCCGTAACCTGCACCGCAGCAGTGGCAGCCTCAAGCAGTGCCTCGACTTGTGGCGTCTCGGTGCCAGCTACGCGGCCAGCGGCGTAGAAATTGTGATGGTAATAAGGTTGGTTGAGCGAGCTTACCATTACGCCACCGTTGGTGGCCGAGTGAGCAAACTTGCCGTCTTTCAAGTAGATGCCGACGTGGTAGATGTTGCCTTTGCCGTGGCTGAAAAACACTAGGTCACCAGTTTTCATGTCGGTTTTGGCTATACGCTTGGCCGAGCCGAACATAGCTCGCGAGCTGTGCGTGAGCGTGATGCCATACACCTTCTTATACACTTGCGTCACGAAGCCCGAGCAATCGGTGCCCCGGCGCGAGCTGGAGCCAAAGCTGTAAGGCGTGCCAATCCAATCGATAACGGTTTGCAGAAGGCTCTTATTCTCGGTCTGGGCCAGTGTGATACCCAGGGTCTGGCCGTAGTAGCCGTAGGCGAGTGAGTCGCGCGAGGCAGTTACGACTGTTGCTTCGGGGCTGGTAGGCTTGGTCAGGTCGCCAGGGCCATTGAGTAGGCCCGAAAGCAGCGATGCTTCGGCTCCGGCGGACATCGCGCGGGGCGCAATACCGGCCGAGGCCGAAGCATCGGGTGCTTTTTCAAAGCAGAAAGAGAGTGTCAGGGAGGCAGCGGCGAGGCAAGACAGCAGGATATTCTTCATTGTCCGTCGTTGGGGGTGAACTTACCGGTCGGCGCCCTCAAGCTGGCTGACCGGATATAAAAAGGTGAACTGTTGCGCTAGGCGAAGCGGCCGAAGTCGCTAGATTTAAGAGGTAGTAAAAAGAAGTCGAATAGCTTATTTTTTGAGCTAAGCTAAAAACCGGCTTGGCCAAAGCTAAGCAATAAATTTTCAAACGGCCGCGCTAAATGACCGAAAAAGTCAATAAATATTGAAAAAGGACAAAAAAATTATAAAATAAATTTTTTGTCCTTGCAACCCTGCCCAAATTGTGTACGTAGCTTCGCCCGAATTTTATACAGTATGGAACCCCGCACTTTTGTTAATTCCCCGCTAGCCCGAGTGGCCCGCCTTGTCTTGGGCAATGCCTCCCGCGTGGCCATGGTGCTGGGCCAAACTGTGCACCTGAGCGGAGCCACCCGCGAGGAATTTCTGGCCGACCCCGAGTGGGTAGCGCACGAAGAGGTGCACCTGCGCCAAGTGCGTGACCTGGGCCGGGTGCGGTTTCTGTGGCAGTATCTCGTGGAGTCGGCGCGGGTGGGCTACTACCAGAACAAGTTTGAGGTAGAGGCGCGGGAAGGTGCCCGACGCTTCATGCAAGAGCGCCGAGGGAAATAAACGACATCAAAAAAGCGAGGGGCTGAAGCGTGTGTCATGCTAAACGCAGTGAAGCAGCATGCTCACATCATTGCTAATGCAGTAGATTACTGCGCCACGCAAGATGCTTCGCTATGTTCAGCATAACAGCCACTTAAAGGCTTGTCAGACTTACAGCTGCGCCAGCCGGCCGCCATCGACCACCAGCGTGGTGCCATTGATAAAGCTGGCCTCGTCGGAGGCCAGGAAGCAGATGGCGGCGGCTAGCTCGTCGGGGGTGCCTATCTGGCCCGTTATCTTCTCGGTGCCGTTCGCCACATTGGGGTTTTGGCGTAGCATGGGTGTCTCGACTGCGCCGGGAGCCACGGCCACGATGCGCGCCTGGGTATGCGGAATTTCGAGGCTAAGGCCGCGCACGAAGGCATCGGTAGCGCCTTTGGTAGCGGCATATGGCACCACATTGGGCGTGGTCTGGAAGGCGTGCACCGAGCTGATGGCCACCACCACGCCGCCCTTCATGTGGGGCAAGCACAGCTGGCAGAGCCGGAACAGTGCCCGCAGGTTCACGTTTTGCACGCGGTCCCAGTCGGCGGGCTTGGTTTCGAGCAGCGGCGTGTAGGTCATCATGGCCGCATCATTTATCAGAATATCAATGCGATGGTAGCGGGCCAGCGCGTGCTCGACGGCACGCACCAGGTCGGCATCGCGGCCCACGTCGGTTTTGAGAAAGAAGCCGTCGCCGCCATTAGCCTTGATTTCAGCCACCGTTTCGCGGCCCTCTTTTACCTCGCGGCCCAGGCACACCACGGTGGCTCCCTCGCGGCCCAGGCGCACTGCCGTAGCCCGGCCGATGCCAGAGGTGGCGCCCGTGATGAGGCAGATTTTATCTTGAAAACGAGACATAAATAATTTAGATAAGCGCAGTAGTAAGCCAGCCTACCAAACGGCTGCGCTTCGGGCTTGTTTATCTAAAGTGGACTTTTAGTCTCAAAAAGCCTTATTCCCCAGCGGTAAGTGCCCGATGCGGCCATTGGCTGGCAGCCGCCGTAAGGAGGCTATGACTTTCTCCACGGTACTACTAGCGGCCATCGAGCCGTTTGCCTGGCGGCGCGTGTGGCTCTCCGAAGATGCCCCTACTAGCTTCCTGCTCGAAATCGTTTTTCGTAGCGTGCTCATGTTTGTGCTCACCATCGGGGCGCTGCGCATTTCGGGCAAGCGCGGCGTGCGGCAGCTTTCCATCTTCGAGTTTGGGTTGATACTGGTGCTCGGCTCGGCGGCCGGCGATGCCACTATTTACCACGATACGCCCTTGCTTTATGCGCTGGTGGTTTTTGTGGTCATCATCACCTTGTATGTGGCCTTCAACTACTTGACCGACAAGTTTCCCCGCATTGAGCGGCTGCTGGAAGGCGAGCCTGAATTAATTATCTTAGAAGGCGAAATTGACTTCCCGGCTTTCTCCAAGTCCTCGCTTACAGCGCAGGAGCTATTTGGCCAGCTGCGGCAGTACCAAGTCGAGCACCTGGGCCAGGTGCGCCGCCTCTACATCGAGGCAACGGGCGAGATAAGCGCCTTTTTCTTCGAGCCTAAAGACGAGCAGCCGGGCTTGCCCATCTGGCCTGAAGTCTACGACCACCCGCTGCACGAGCTAGCCAAAGCTGGCCACTATGCCTGCCACGCCTGCGCCACTGTGCGCGCCTTGCCAGCCGGCAGGGCCCCCGCTCAATGCCCTCGTTGCGGCCAGGCCCAGGGCTGGCTGCCGGTGTGTGCCACGCCCCGCATTGCCTGAAAATCAGGCTAGCTTAACCGCAACCCGCCAGCCGAAACTTACGAATACAACTGGCCGCTGGTGCTTTGCTATCAGCGACAAAGCGCAGTCCTTTTCCTTATAATTTTCTTTGCTCATGGAACCTACTTCCCACCAGCCATTTGGCAGCACCAGCGGCTCAGCTACTTCTTCTAAAGGCACCGGCTATTCGGAAAGCACATCGTCTGCCGACTCAACTTTCTCGACTACAGCGGCCCACGCCACTGGCGATAATCCGTACCCCGCCGACGCCCCCGCCCAGCCCGACGGCAGCCTGAAAGGCAAGCTTGACAGCGCCGTAGCCAGCGGCAAAACCAAGCTGGATGACGCCGTGGCCAGCGGCAAAAAATGGCTCAACGACTCTGGCGTAGCCGACCAAGCCCAGCAGCTACCCCAAAAAGCCAAAGACCTTGGCAACCAGGCCTGGACGAGCATCAATGGCCTGACCAGCACCCAAAAAGCAGTGGGGGTAGGCCTGCTGGCCGCCGGCATAGCCTTCCTGGCCGTGCGTGGCAAAAGCAAAAAACAAGCGCCCGAGTACCGCGACCGGCCCCGCAAGTCGCCCTTCGACCACCAGCCCCACACCAAGGACGGCGACTACGCCTACGACCGCAAAGGCCAGCGCCCCTGGGGCAATAGTCGCTATGGCACCTCCTCGGCCCCGGCTGGCAAGCCCCGCGTGATTTCGGGTAGCGGCTACACCTCGGCACCCTCCGCGCACAGCGCTGACCATGGCCGCACGGCTGCGCCCAGCCGCAGTGCCAGCGCACCAAGCACCGGCCAGCGCCGCGACCAAGGCCCCGCCTCGGGCAGCAAATACGACGCTAACACGGGCGGCAGCCAGAACCCAAATAACCTCGACCAACTCGGCAGCGCCTACTAGTCTGCCAGGTTGTTTTGCCTTGAAAACAAACGGCAAGGGCCGGCTGCACTGGCAGCCGGCCCTTTTTGCGTAATCTTGCCGCCCTATGCTCTTCTACACCGTCATGAAGCCCGTGGTGCGCCTGGGGCTGCGCGTGTTTTTTCGCCGCCTCGAGGTGCGCCACCGCAATCGGCTACGCTTGCCCGGCCCGCTCATGCTGTGCAGCAACCACCCTAATACGCTCATGGACCCGCTCGTGACGGCCGTGCAGCGCCACGAGCCCATCGCGTTTTTGGCGAAGAGCACGTTTTTTAAGAATCCCATTCTCGGGGCCATCATGCGCTCGGGCAATTGCATTCCCATCTATCGCCGGCAGGATGTAGAAGGTGGCGATAACGCCGTAAGTGCTAAGCAGCTAGCCGCCAGTAACGAGGCTAGCTTCGGCCGCTGCTACGACTACCTGGAGCGTGGTGGCACGGTCATGATTTTTCCCGAGGGCACTAGCGTGAGCGAGCGCCGCCTGCGCCCGCTCAAAACCGGAGCCGCCCGTATTGCGCTGGGCACCGAGGCCCGGCACGATTTCAAGCTGGGTTTGAAGCTGGTGTGCGTTGGTACCAACTACTTCGACCCGAGCAAGTTCCGCTCCGATGTGCTGCTCAATGTGGCCCCGCCCATCATCATTGCCGACTATGCCGAGCGTTATCACCAGGACCCCGAAGCCGCCGCCGAAGAACTGACCGAGGAAATCCGCCGCCGCCTCACGCGCCGCCTCGTCATCAGCCGCGCCGCCGAAGACGACCAACTGGCCCAGCAGGTCGAGCGCACCTTCGGCAACCACCTCAACCCCGACGACGACCCCAACACGCTCTTCGATAACTTCGAGCTGAGCCGCACCCTGCTCGATGCCGTGGCGTGGTTTGAGCAGCACGACCCCAGCCGCTTGGCTGCCTTGCGCGGGGCATTAAATAGCTACCTCTCCGAGCTGCACCAGCATAATGTAGATGAAGAAGCGCTCGACCAGAGCCACCGCCCCGGCACGGGCCTGGTCGATTACCTGAGCCTTGGGCTAGGTTTTCCCGTGTGGCTTTATGGGCTAATTACTAACTATATACCGTATGTTATTCCGTCGAAAGTGGCACGGCGTGCTACCAAAGAAACAGAATTCATTGCCGCCATTATGCTGGGTGTGGGCATGGTCACGTTTCCGTTGGCCTACGCCGTAGAAGCCGCCGCTGTACAACACTGGCTCACCCACGATTGGCGGCTTACCAGCTTGTTTATCTTGAGCTTACCACTGGCTGGCTTCTATGCCCTCAGCTATTGGCAAACCCTGAGCGCTCGCTTGCGCCGGCTGCGCGTGCGGCAACTGCCGCAAGCTGTGCGCACTGGGCTACGAGCGCGCCGGGCAGCTGTGCTGAGTTTACTCGATGAAGCGCGAACGGCGTACTTGAGTAAGTAACGTAGTAGCGCGAACCGGAAAGTTCGCGCTACTACGTTACTTACTCATCCAAATACTGGTGCACAAACTTGATGGCCATGCTGCCCTCGCCTACGGCTGAGGCCACCCGTGCCATGGCGCCCGCTCGGCCATCGCCGGCCGCAAACATGCCTGGTACACAAGTTTCTAGCAAATAAGGCTCGCGACCTTTTTTCCAGGATGTGGCGTAGCGTGGGTCACTCATCAGGTCGCGGCCAGTGAGTAGGTAGCCTTTGGTATCGCAGAGAGCGAGGTTGCAAATCCACTCGGTAGTGGGCTTGGCCCCGATAAAAATGAACAGTGCCCGCGCCGGTTTTTTCTCGGGCTCCTGGCCATCGCGCTGAATAACTACGGCTTCGAGCGAGTGCCCGCCGCAGGCCTCGCGCACTTGCGTGTGGGGCAGAATTTCGATGTTGGGCGTCTGGCCAATCTGCTCAATCAAATAGGCTGACATGCTGGCTGCCAGGCTTTCCCCCCGAATCACGATGAACACCTGCGAGGCAAACGTGGACAAATACATAGCCGCCTGCCCCGCCGAATTGCCACCGCCCACCACGTACACCGGCTGGTCGCTACAACTGCGCGCCTCGGTGCGGGCCGCGCCGTAGTACACGCCCGCCCCGCTCAGACGGTCGAGGCCCGGCGCGTTGAGGGTGCGGTAGCTGACGCCGGTAGTAAGCACCACGGCGCGGGTTTTTATTTCGGTTTTATCGCTTAAGGTCAATACTTTGTAACCATCTTGCACGCAGAGGTCTACCACTTCCTGCGGGGCCATAAACTCGGCCCCGAGGCGCGTGGCCTGCGTCCAGGCGCGGTGCGTTAGTTCGGCACCGCTTACGCCGGTCGGGAAGCCCAGGTAGTTTTCGATGCGCGACGACGAGCCGGCCTGGCCACCAGGGGTTTGCTTTTCGATGATGAGGGTTTTTAAGCCCTCCGACGCGCCGTACACGGCCGCCGCCAGCCCCGCCGGCCCCGCCCCAATCACGACTACATCGTACAAATCCTGCTTGGCCGCCACCTGAATACCCAAGTGTTTGGCCAAATCAAGCTTATCAGGCTTTGACACGACTTGGCCATCGGGGCAAATAACCACCGGCAGGTCGTCGGCCTCAAAGCCGGTAGTTTTTAATAGTGTAGCTGCGTCAGCATCTTTCTCAAAATCAACCCATTGGTAGCCCACCATGTAGCCGCTGAGAAAATCCTTAAGCTCATGCGAAAGCGGCGACCACTGAAACCCAATCAGCCGCAGGCCCGCAAAAGCTGGCCGGTACGTAGCCTGCCAACTGGCCAGCAAGTCGTGCAGCGTCGGGTAGAGCAACTGCTCGGGCGGGTCCCAAGGCTTGAGCAAATAGTAGTCGAGCTGTGCCGAGTTGATGGCTTTGATGGCCGCCGTGGTGTCGGCATAGGCCGTGAGTAACACACGCTTAGCATCAGGGAACAGCTCGCGGGCGTGGGTCAGCACCTCCACGCCTTCCACATCGGGCATGCGCTGGTCGGCCAGCACCAAGGCCAAGGGCTCGGCGCGGGCGCGCAGCTCGTCGAGGGTTGTCAGGGCTTCCGGCCCCGAGCCTACGGGCAAGATGCGGTAGTCCTGGCGAAACTCCTGGCGCAGGTCGCGGCTGATGGCGCTGAGTACCTGTGGGTCGTCGTCAACAGCGAGAATAATAGGCTTTTTCACAGGAAGTCAGAAAAGTAGTTGACAGAACATTATAGTCCGTCGTTGCAAAGGCAAAAGTAAAATTATCCTACAGGCAGCCACGCCGAAAATACCGTCTTGCCCGCCTCGGAGGTAGCCTCCAGCCGCCCACCGTGCTCCTGCACAATGCGCCGGGCAATATCCAGCCCCTGGCCCGTGCCCTCGCCCGGCGGCTTTGTCGTGTAGAAAGGCTCAAACATGTGCGCCAGCACCTCGGGCGTGATGCCCGAGCCATTGTCCTGAATGCTGATGTGCACGAACCCACTTTCCTGGGCGGCGCGCACCGTGAGCTCGCCGCCTTTCTCGGGCAGCGCATCCAGGGCATTGTCAATCAGGTTGGTCCATACTTGATTGAGGCTGCCGGCTTGGCCCATTATCTGGGGTAGGTTGGGAGCATAGTCGCGGGTGAGGCGCACGTTTTTGGTGCGCAGGGTGTGGGCAAAGATGTTAAGCGTGCTATCGAGCCCGGCCGTAACGTCTAGTTTCTCGCGACCCCCGGCGCGGTCCATGTGCGAGTAGGTTTTCACGTCGTTCACCAGGGTGCTGATGCGCTGGCTGGCCTCGCGGATGTCGCGCGTGAGGCGCAGGGCCGTGAGGTGGGCTTCGAGCCAGGCCAGGGCAGGGGGGCGGGCCGCCTCGGGCAACTGACCAAGCAAAGGCGCAAGCTTCTCACTGGTGAGGCCAGCATCGAGCAGACCGTTGGCGAGGGCGTAGCCATCGGGCACGCCTTGGGTTTCGAGCCAGTCGGCCAGCATGTCTTCCTGGTCGGCGCGGGCCAGGGCCGACAAAGCGGGCGGCTGTTGTTCACTGGCTTCCGATGCCAAGGCCTTGAGGGCCGCTATCGCGCCGGACGGTGGGCCGGCAAGCATCAGATTTTTGAGTAATAACGGGCTATTGCACAAGTGCTTATTGAGCGCATCAGCGGCCCGGCCAATGGCGGCGGCGGGGTTATTCAGCTCGTGCGAAAGGCCGGCCGAAAGCTTGCCCAGCGCCCGTAGCTTGTCGTCGCGCTCTTGGGCGCGTACCTCATCGCGGGCGCGGTCGCTCATAATGCCCACCAGCCGCTGCACTAGCTCGGGACTGACTTGCTCCAGGGCCGGAAACTGGCTGCGCGACAGCGTGTAAAGCGTAGTTTCGCCCACCGCAATGCCTTGCCCCTTAAATGTTTGCAGGCGTGAATAGGGCAGCACGCCGCCCACGTGCCCGGCCTCCACCCGAAAGATGGGCGAAGCCTGCACACTGGTAACCGCGTAGTATTGCACCGCGCCGGTCACCACGGCCAGCATGCGGTCGGCGGGCGAGCCGGGCTCTACTACTACCTCGCCGGCCGCGTACTGGCGAATCTCACCAGCTTCTGACAGCCAGTCTAGTACCTCAGGCGGTAGGTCTTCGAAAGCCGTGATGGCGCTCAGGTCGGTAGGGGCGGGGGCAAGGAGCTGGGACATGCGATACTAACCGGTAAGGGGCTTGGTGAGTTAAAGCTAGTCGGTAGCAAGGCATCAAAAGAAAACCCGCAACCTGCACTACTGGCCGCCAGTACGTGTTCTTTGTACCGTGACTGACGCTCCTGCTCCAATTTCTGCCCCTCCGCCCCCGCTGCTCACCCGCGAGCAGGTGCTGCGCGCCCTGCGCCTCGTGGAGCGCGAAGGCCGCCAGCTGCCGCCCAGCACCGTGTACGAGCTACTATACAAGGGCCGCCGCTACCCACCCCGCCCCGTGGCCGAGCTGGCCTACCGCCTCGCCCAGGCTGACCCCCAAGCGCGCTGGCCGCACCCCGCCGGCCAGCCTACCAATGCCGCCCTCGAAGCCCTCGACTTCACTATCGCGGCCAAGCGCCCCGTGTTAGCCGCCGGCTCGGCCCAAGACCAAGGCCAGGCCGCCGAGCAGCAAGCCGAAGACTTATACACCGGTCCTCCCGCGCCGGAGAAAACCGAAGTTTCGGCGGTAGCCGAAAGTGCCGTGGTGTACGCCAATCCGCCAGCAGCTTACACCGAGAAAGATGCTTTGGATGAGTTATTTATCTCAAAGCCGGAGTTAGATGCCGCACTAGCTGGCCTGCGCCGCCGCCGGGCCCTGCTGCTGCAAGGCCCACCCGGTACTGGAAAAACCTTCTTAGCGCGCCGACTGGCTTGGCTGCTGCTCGGGGCGAAGGACGATAACCGCATCGAAATGGTGCAGTTTCACCCCAGCTACGGGTATGAGGACTTTGTGCTAGGCTTCCGGCCCGGCCCCGATGGGCAGTTTGGGCTGGTGCCCGGCGTGCTGCCGCTGCTCTGCCAGCGGGCAGCCATCGACCCCGAGCGGCCTTACTTTCTGCTGATTGACGAGTTGAACCGGGGCAACGTGGCCCGCATTTTTGGTGAGCTGCTGGTGCTGCTGGAGCTTACCCAGCGCGGCCCCGCTCACGCCCTGCGCCTGCCCTATGCGCCACCCGAGATGCCGCTGTTCTTCGTGCCCGAAAACCTCTACGTCATCGGCACGCTCAATTTGGCCGACCGCTCGCTGGCCCCGCTCGACTATGCGCTACGCCGCCGCTTCGCGTTTGTGAATATGCAGCCGCAGTTTGGCGGCGCGCTGCAAGTGCTGCTGCACGAGGCCAAAGTGCCGGGCAAGCTGGCCGCCCACCTCACCGAGCGCATGGCCGAGCTAAACCAAGCCATCGCCGACGACCCCGAGCTGGGGCCTGATTTTGTGGTGGGCCATAGCTATTTCTGCGCCCCGCCCACCGCAGCGAAGGAAGCAACTGAGTGGCTACGCCTAATTTTTGAGCAAGAAATCGGGCCGCTTTTAGCTGAGTATTGGCGCGAACAGCCAGCCACTGCCACCACACATATACGCAGCTTGTTGAAAGGCTTGTAAAGCGGAGTACCACTCCGCTTCACGCCAAGGCAGCTCGCCGAACGGAAGCGGAGTGGTACTCCGCTTTACAAGCTGAATTTATGATACCCCTCGCTACGCTCTACTACCTGCTCTGCTACGCCTGGCAACGCCTGCCCACGCCCGCCGTGCTGCAAGCCACCGAGGCCACGCCCTTCCATCGCCCGCTGGAGCTGCTGACCCAGATGCTGTTGCACGCCACCCGCGAGCTGCTGCGCGGCGGCCTGCCCCGCACCTTCCAAACCCAGGAAGCTGAGCTGCGTGAGTTGCGGGGCCACGTCGAGCTGGCTGCTAGTTTGGGCCGGGGGCTGCTGCCGCAGGGGCGCGCCATTTGCACCTACGATGAGTTGAGCGTCAACACGCCCCTGCATCAGCTACTGCTGGGCACTATTACCGCATTAATCACTCACCGAGCCGTGCCCGTGGCGTTGCGTCGCGAGCTAAGCCAGCTGCGTCGCCGCTTTCCGGCCGAGGTGGTACCTCTGGTGCCTAGCGCCGACATTTTTCCGGTGCTGCGCCGCCAGCGCCCGGCCAGCGAAGAAGCCTTTCTGTTGCATCTCTGCGAACTGATTTATGAAACAGCCCTGCCCGCACCCGCCGACGATGGCCGGGGCCGCTTCGCCGATTTTCGGCGCGACGAGCGCCTAATGGCGAAGCTCTTCGAGCAGGCCGTGCGCAATTTTTATCGCCGCGAGCAGCGCCAGTATAAGGTTTTTGCCGAGACTATTGCCTGGCAGGCCGCCGCGTCCGAGCCGCAAGACCTGGCCCTGCTGCCCACTATGCTCACCGATACCACGCTCGAAAACGCAACCCGCAAAATCATCCTCGATACCAAGTACTACGCCGCTGCCCTGCGCCCGCGCTACGACCAGCAGCGTCTTATTGCGCCCCACCTCTACCAGCTATACGCTTACCTCCAAAACGTGCAGCCGTCCCCCGGCCAGCAGCTCGAAGGCATTTTGCTGTACCCGGCCGCTACTGCCGCCGTAGACCTGCGCTATACGCTGGGCGGCCACCCGGTCCGTATTGTTACGCTCGATTTGCACCAGCCCTGGCCGGGTATCGCGGCCGATTTGCTGGCGCTGGTCGCGTAACCGGCGACCAGCATAGTTACAAGGTGTATCGATGCAGGCGATTCGCGAAGCTGAGCTTCGTACTACAAAAAAAGGCCTGCACATTGCTGCGCAGGCCTTTCTAAAAACATCCGGGCTAGGCCCGGGCGTAATTACATTTTCTTGGTGGTGTCGGTAGCAGTGGCGTCAGCCGGAGCAGGAGCCGTGGTGGTAGCAGCAGCCGAATCCGTAGCAACCGTAGTGGTCGACTCGGTGGTAGCAGGAGTCGTGGTGGTTTCAGTGGTTTCGGTTTTCTTTTCGCACGAAGCCAGGCCAACAGCCAGGAACAAAGCCGATACTTTCAGGAGGTTGTTCATCTTGAGGTAAATTTGAAGGGTGATTAACAAAAAATCTGCCCTTAATCCGGGAGCTGCCGCCAGGTAACCCAACTCTCGGAAAACTTTTTTAATTTTTTTCTTGGGTTACTAATGCTTGTTAGTGAGCATTAAGTCCCGAAGCGAATGAACATGGATAGCACAACGGCGCTGGCGGCCGATGCCCAACTCATCCGAGCCATCCAAAGTGGCGACGAGCGGGCGTTGAGCCAGCTTTACCGCCTGCACTGGCCCATGGTATCGCACTTCGTGCTGCAAAACAGCGGTTCGGAGGACGATGCCCGCGATGTGTACCAGGAAGGCGTGATGGTGTTTTATGAAAAGGTACGCGAAGGCTCGCTGGAGCTGAGCTGCCAGATTAAAACCTACCTCTACGCGGTGTGCCGCCGCCTGTGGCTCAAGCGCCTCACTACCAAGAGCCGGCTGCACGGTGTGCGCCTGCTCGACGACGATGATTACGGCCCCTACCTCAACACGGGGGCCGAAGATGACCTCCACGAAGCCGAGGAGCGCGACCGGCGCTTCGCGACGATGAGCGAGGCGCTCACCCACCTGGGCGAGCCCTGCCGCTCCTTGCTCGAAGGCTTTTACCTGCTCGACAAGTCAATGCAGGACCTCACGACGGAGCACGGCTATACCAACGCCGACACCGCCAAAACCCAGAAATACAAGTGCCTGACGCGCTTGAAGAAGTTGTTTTTTGCTAGTTATAAAGAAGCTTAACCTGTTCTACTTATCTGTCATGCTGAGTTAGCGAAGCACGATAGACGGAAGGATAAAACTGAAATGCAAACCGAAGCCGATTACTACGCGCTCTTTGAGGCTTACCAGCGCGGTGAGCTGGCCGCTGGGGCGCGAGCCGACCTGGAGGCGCGCTTTAGCGCCGACCCCCGGCTAGGCCAGCGCTATGCCGAGTTTGAGGAGCTAACCGGTACGCTACGCGCCTACGGCGAGCGCCGCCGCACGCGCCAAATGCTGGGTGGCTTGCACACGGCCATGCTGGCCGCCGACGAAGCCCCGGTAATGGAAGAAAAGCAGGCGGGCGGCCTGTCGTATTCGGTAAACCCGCGCCTGAGCATCTCGCGCACCGAGCGCCGGCTGCGCGAGTTTTGGAGCGGGCACCGCGCCACCATGGGCGTAGCTGCTTCAGTAGCCGTAATGGCGGTATTCAGCACGTTGCTAGGCTTGCAGGCCTACCAGGCCGCGCAAACGCAGCCTTCGGTGCTGGGCTACAACATGATGCGCCGCGAGCTGAATCAAATAAAGCAAGTACAGCGGGCGCTTAATCGCAAGGTTGATAGCAAACTGGATGGCGTGCCGCCCACTACCCCCATAAACCCCGGCAAATTCAGCGGTACGGGCTTCGCGCTCACCGCTGAAGGCTACATCGTTACCAGCTCGCACGTTATTAAAGGAGCCGATTCGCTGCTCGTAGAAAGCCGCGACCACCAGCGCTACCACGCCGAAACAGTGTTTACTGATGTGAAGCACGACCTGGCCATCCTGCGCATTAAAGACCGCAAGTTCAATGGCTTTGGTAAGCTGCCCTACACCTTCAAAGGTGGGCAGGCCGACCTCGGCGAGCGCGTGTACACGCTGGGCTACCCGCGTGAGGACGTAGTCTACGGCGAAGGCGCGCTGAGCGCCCGTTCTGGCTTCGGCGGCGACACGGCTTTCTATCAAGTTAGTATTCCGCTGAACCCCGGCAACTCGGGTGGCCCGCTGCTCGATGCCCAGGGCAACCTCATTGGGGTGGTGAGCGGCCGGCAGGACGATGCCCAGGGCGCAGCCTTTGCTACCAAGTCTTCGTACCTAGTGCGGCTAGTCGATTCGCTGAAAAACAAGCAGCCGGTGCAGCCCTACCACATGCCCCGCAATAACCAGCTGGCCGGCGCGGCCCGCCCGCAGCAGCTCAAGCGCTTGCAGGATTTTGTGTTCGTGGTGAAAGTATACGAATCAGAATAATTTACCTTTCCTTCTGCATCAATGAAAAAAGCTTTGCCATTTGGTGAGGCTTTTTTTAGTGCCTAATTCTGACTAAAAAGAGCGACGGCGGACATTGTTTATCGGTTGAATTCAATATATGACTCCGGCATTGAGATGCCATTTTGAAGCTTCTGCATAGGATTCGGTATTATTCAGATAAAAAATTAATTTTCAGGTATTAAACATCCGCTTCAACCGGCAATCTTAGAAGGGAATTCCACCCCCGCTGCCTATGAAACGCCGAGCTTTCCTCCAGCGAAATACCTCTGTTCTGACTGCTCCTGCGCGGGCCGTGACTGCGCGTGCCACTGCGGCTGCGCCCGCCACCGACCCGCCCGAGAAGGTCAGCCCCTACGCCAATAAAACGCTGCCTACTGCGGGCAGCCGCACCACTTCTACGCTGGCTCCTTATACCGGGGCCTGGGGCTACGACCAGGCGGCGCACCTGCTGCGGCGCTGTTTGTTTGGTCCCACGCGGGGCGAGATTCAAACGGCAGCGGCGTCTAACCTCACGGCGGTGCTCAATGGGCTGCTCGCGGCCCCGGCTGCGCCCGCCGCGCCGCTCAACGTATCGACCACCGACACGACGGTGGCCATCGGCCAGACATGGGTGGGCCAAGCCTTCGACCAAACCTTGGAGGGCGTGCGCCGCGCCTCGCTGCGCGACTGGTGGCTGGGTCAGCAGTTGACACAAACCACCTCGCTGAGCGAGAAGATGACGCTCTTCTGGCACAATCACTTCGTGATAGAGCTTGGTACTATCAACAGTGCCCAGTATGGCTACGAGTATGCGCGGCTGCTGCGCCAGCACGCACTGGGCAATGCTAAGCAACTAGCTAAGGATATTACGATTAACCCAGCTATGCTGCGCTACCTCAATGGCAACGCCAGCGTAGTAGGTGCCCCCAACGAGAACTACGGCCGCGAGCTGCTGGAGCTGTTCACCATCGGCAAGGGGCCGCTCATCGGCCCCGGCAACTATACTAATTACACCGAGGCCGACGTGCAGGCGGCCGCCAAAGTGCTCACCGGTTGGCGCGATGATGCCACCACCGTGACGGGCTACTTCACGGCCAGTCGCCACGATACCACCGTCAAGCATTTCAGCAGCGCCTTCGGCAACGCGACCATCAACCCCAACGGGGCCAGCGAATACCAGGACCTTATCAACCTGATTTTTGCGCAGGCCGAAACGGCGCGCTTCTTGGTGCGGGCCATCTACCGGTGGTTTGTATACTACGTGATTGATAGCCAGGTTGAAACGGATATCATTCAGCCGTTGGCTACTATTTTTATCCAGAATAACTTCGAGGTAGTGCCGGTGCTGCGGGCGCTGTTCAACTCGCAGCATTTCTTCGACGCGGCCACGGTGGGCAGTCTTATCAAGAGCCCGCTCGACTTCACGGTGGGCGTGTGCCGGCAGCTGGAGCTGGCGTTTCCGCCGGCTACCAGCGTGGTGGCGCAGTACGGCATGTGGGACTATCTCAACTCCCTGACCACTGTGCAGCAGCAAACCCTTGGCGACCCGCCCAACGTGGCTGGCTGGGTGGCTTACTACCAGAGCCCGCAGTTCCACGAGCTATGGATAAACGCCGTGACGCTGCCGCGCCGCAATCAGGTCACGGACCTGTTCATCGGCACTGGGTATACTCGCAACAGCTTCACCATCAAGGCAGACCCTATCGCGCTGGTGCAGGCGATGCCGGCCGCTATTTCGGGTACGTCTTCCGACCCCAACCTGCTCGTCGATGAGTTTGTGCGCCTGATGGTGCCCATTGCGCTGACAGCCAGCCAGCTGGCTTTTCTGAAAAACGCCCTCATCCCCGGCTTGCCCGACTTTGAGTGGACCACCGAGTGGAGCCAATACTTGGCTGCCCCCACCAACACCGCCCGCAAAACCGCCGTGCTCACCAAGCTGCAAGCCATGCTCAAAGCGCTGGCCGGTTTAGCCGAGTATCACTTGTCGTAACTTATTAAGCTGTTGCTCTGGTTGTTTTCCTTGTCATTGCGAGGAGGAACGACGAAGCAATTGCACTTGACGAGCTTTTCGTGGCCTGTGTGGGTGCGATTGCTTCGTCGTTCCTCCTCGCAATGACAAAATTTATTACCACATGAAACGGCGCGAATTTCTACAAGCTACTGCCGCCGCTACGGCAGGCACCACGTTGCTCAGCGGGTTTCCCATTGGCGCGTATGGCTACTCGGCCGAGCTGGCGGCGCTGACCAATGCTGCTACGGTTACTGACAAGGTATTGGTAATCGTGCAATTGCAAGGTGGCAACGACGGGCTGAACATGATTATCCCGCTCGACCAGTACCCGGCGCTGATGGCGGCGCGGGCCAACATTGCTTTGCCGCAGACCTCGGTGTTGCCGCTCACCACGGCCACGGGCATCCACCCGGCCATGGCTACAGCGCAGCAGCTGTACCAGAACGGCAAGCTAGGTGTGGTGCAAAGCGTGGGCTACCCCACGCCCAATTTCTCGCACTTTCGGGCCACCGATATCTGGACTTCGGGCTCCGACTCCAACGTGACCTGGACTACCGGCTGGGGCGGGCGCTACCTCGATAATGAGTTTCCGGGTTACCCTACTGGCTACCCCAGCGCCCAAAATCCCGACCCGTTGGCCATCAGTATCGGCTCGGTGGTGAGCAACTGCGTGCAAGGCCCCACCGTGAATATGGGCATGGCCATTGCCAGCACCTCGTCATTCTACCAATTGCTGAGCGGCGGTGTGGCGGCCGCGCCCAACACACCGGCCGGACACGAACTCACGTTTATTCGCCAGGTAGTCAGCCAGACGCAGGTATATACGGCCACCATTCAAGCGGCGGCGGGGCGCGCGCGCAACCTCTCGCCGCTCTACCCGGCGACGGGCCAGAATGCGCTGGCCGACCAGCTCAAGATAGTGGCCCAGCTGGTGGCTGGTGGCCTCAGCACCCGCATCTACGTGTGCCAGTTCGGCGGCTTCGATACGCACACGCTGCAAGTGCCCGCCACCGGCCCCAATACTACTGGCACGCACGCTACGCTGCTGGGTAAGATTGCCGATGGCATCAACGCCTTTCAGGACGACCTGCGCCGCCTCGGCGTTGAAGACCGGGTAGTGGGCATGACGTTTTCGGAGTTTGGTCGCCGCATCAAATCCAACTCGGGCATCGGCACCGACCACGGTGCAGCTGCCCCGCTGCTGGTGTTTGGCTCCAAGGCCAACCCCATCGTGCATGGCCCCAACCCGCAGTTGCCCGCCAATGCTGGCGTGAACGACAACATCGCCATGCAGTTCGACTTCCGTAGCATCTATACCAGCATTCTCAAAGACTGGTTTCAGGTAACGCCGGCTACGCTCACGTCGCTTTTTGGGCAAAGCTTTCCTTATGTGCCGGTTATCAAGCCTAATGCGCTGAGTACGAGTAGCGCCAACCAGCTGGCTGATTTCAGCGTGTACCCCAACCCAAGTGTGGGTGGCCCGGCCACACTGCTGTTTACCAGCGAGGGCGGCCCGGTGCAGGTGGTCGTGTTCGATGGCCTGGGCCGCGAAGTGCGCCGGCCTGTGGCAGGCCGCACACTAGGCGCAGGTCCGCAGCAATTGCCACTCGACCTAAGTGGCCTGGCCCCCGGCGCTTACCACTGCACGGTGCGCGAAGGCAGCCGTAGCAGCTCACAATTGGTGGTGGTAGAATAAGCCGGACGGGAACGCGCCGCGCCCGATTGCGTACAAACCCGCGTTGCCCTCACTTACTTTACCTCTTTCTTCCACATGGATACCCCCCAAATCGTCGATAAAATTCAACCTGAGGATATTGCCCGCACTTTCGAAGCTGCCGTGAACGTGTTTCAGGGTAAAAGCGAGCACATGGACGACCTGCTCAAAAATGGCGGCACGCTGCTGCGCAAGGCATCGAAAAACTTCAGCTCCACTCAGCTTATCCTAGCTGTAGCGGCTCTGGCGGTGGTGTCGATTGTGGTGATTAACCGCGCCAGCCAAGACGAGTAGTCTCCCTGCTGACTGCATAAAAAAGGCGACTCTTTCCGCATGGGAGGAGTCGCCTTTTTTATGCAGCTAGTAAGTATAAGCAAGCCAATAGCAACGGCTAGAGTTGCCAAAACCTTAGTTGAAAAGTAAGCTTAGCGCAGCGGCTCGGCTGGCGCTGCTACTACGGCCGGGCTTGCCACGGCCAGTGTAGGCTGGCCCGGCACCTGGCGCACCAGCCCCGCGATACCCCAGCCGTGTAGACGGCGGCGCACGGTTTCGGCGGCCATCCAGGTATCGAGCTGGCCGATAAGCACACGCTTAAGTGGGCGGCCGTCAAGTATTTCTTCTTGCAACTCCACGACCATCGCCGGGTCGAGAGTTAGTAGGCGGGCGCGCATGGCCTGGGCGTTTAGCGTGTCAGCAAAGGTGCCAGCTTGCACCAGGAAGCGAGCGGCCGGGCGGGCATCGAGCAGTTGGCCCGTGGGCAGCGCTACCGCCTCGGTAGTGGCCACAGTAGTAGTGGGGCTGGCAGGTGCCGAAACCGGCACCGCTGCTACAGCAGCGCTATCAGCAGCACTAGGCAAGTCGTAGGTGGCAAAGGCAGCGGCTGGGTCAGGGTCGGCAGCCTGGATGGCTAGCAGGTTGGCGGGGCCAGCGGCGGGGCCGAGCGGCGTGGTAGCGGGCACTACCTGGGCGATAACATTAGCTGCACCTTCCGAAACGATGCCCAGCGGGCGGGCGGCCACTTCGGCCAAATCGAGGATGCGCTGGTGGCGGAATGGACCACGGTCGGAGACGCGCACTACTACTGCCTTACCGGTCTTTACATTGGTGACGCGCAAGCGGGTGCCGAAGGGCAGCGTCTTGTGGGCGCAGGTGAATTTGAAGCGGTTGAACCGCTCGCCGCTGCTGGTGCGCATGCCTTGGTGCTCGCGGCCATACCACGAGGCACGGCCCCGCAATACGGTAGTGTACGACAGGGCCGTAACGGTGGCCATGCCCTTATGTACGCGCTGCGTACGTGCCGCAGCTGGCAGCGCTAACCCACAGGCTAGCAGCAAGAAAATACCTATGAAAAGAAGGCCGGAGGTCAGAAAAGTAGTTCGCTTGAGCGTCATACGCTTTTTGGGATGGTAACTAACCGAATGTAACACCGCCCTCCCAAAAAGCTGCTATTCCTTTCTGCTAATGCCGTTGTCAATTTTATTAAATTGTCCTTTTTATAGAAAACTTGTATTTAAGTTGAAAGCAGGGGGGGCTTTCGAGCCATCTCGATAGCCGATTGTGTTTAGTAAAGGCAGTTTTAGGCCTATTTTTGTACTTTTCTAAGTCGTGGCTTAGAATTAGATTTTGCGACGGGTGTAAAATTTTGGCATTTGGCAGAAACCTGCATTGGGAGCAGGGTTGCATAAGTGCTATTTATGTTGTATATGCAGGCTCATTTTCCTTAGCAGGCTTACCTTCGTACTATGGATTTTGGCCGACTGCCCGACCTGCGCCACGTTGATTTTCGGCTACCCGCCGATCACCCTGAAACCGCTCGCGTGCTGG
>CAXUKA010000006.1:0-30748 GCA_964251335.1 uncultured Hymenobacter sp. | reverse complement strand
GGCCCGCGCCCAGCCCACGGCTCCAGCTACACCCAGTTTGTATGTAGGCTGCCCCATCTGGACCAATAAGGAATGGCTCGGCTCGTACTTCCCGCTGGGTATTAAGGAGCCTGAGTATCTGCATTATTACGCCAAGCAATTCAACTCGCTGGAGTTGAACACCACGCACTACCGCATCCCCGACGCGCCCACCGTGCGGCGCTGGCGCGAGGCCGTAGGGCCGGGCTTTCAGTTTTGCCCCAAGCTGCCGCGCAGCATTAGTCACGAGCGCGAACTCTATAATACCGACGCCCTGACGCTCACCTTCACCCGCGCCATCGTGGAGCTGGAGGACCGGCTCGGGCCGTGCTTTCTGCAACTGCCGCCCCACTTCGGCCCCGAAATGCTGCCCCGCCTCGAACGCTTCCTGCTCGACTGGCCCGCTGAAATACCGCTGGCCGTTGAACTGCGCCACCCCCGCTGGTTTGCCGACCGAGGACTAGCCGATAGTGTGTTCGCCACCCTCGAAGCGCTAAATAAAACGCTGGTGATAACCGATGTAGCCGGCCGGCGCGACGTGTTGCCGCAGCGCCTCACCACACCCATCGCCTTCATTCGCCTCAACGGCCACGGCCTAATACCCAGCGACTTCCAGCGGGCCGACGAGTGGGCCGAGCGCCTGGCCAGCTGGTACCATCAGGGCCTGCACGCGGCCTACGTCTTCATTCACCAGCGCGACGTGCGCCACGCGCCCATCTGGGCGCAGCACTTCCTGGCCCGTATGCAGGAGCTGACGGGCATCGCTGTGCCGCCGCCCCGCCCGATACCGCAGATAGTGCAGGGAAGCCTGTTTTAATGCTTATCTATTGGTCGATAAGTACTTACTAAAAGTAGGCATTGCGTGCTACCTGTGAAGTCATGAAGCATAAACTAGGCTTACTCTATGTCCGCTTCACCCTATAAGGCCAACTGTTCGCTGGATTTATTAGCTGGAAGACATTTCTGGTGGCATTGGCTTATCGGAACGGGAATTGCCGCTGGGATTGTGCTTATTATGCTAGGCGCACGGGCCCTTTCCCGCAATCCGGACACTATGTTAATAGCTGTTTTCTTCCCCTTCTTATTCTTCGGAATTCCGGCAGCTGTAGTCGGCCTATTGCGAATGCCTGCGATGGAGTGGTTATTCAGGAAGGCACGCTATCAACCCCACTGCTGGCCCACCGGGCGGCTGCTCCGCTGGACGAGCCTGCTATTCCTGGCACCGGTATTACCAATAACTTGTTTGATAAGTGTCTGGGTAGGCGGGAAAGAAACAATGGATATGTTCTTGCTATACAATGCCATAAGTATCCCGTGGCTGGTAGGGGCATTGATTGCTACCTACTTATTACGCTACCGCATATGGTCTATAGTAGCCTGATTTGCAACCTGCTCTTCTATAGTACTCAACAAAAAGCGCCCCTGCTGAATAGCCAGCAGGAGCGCTTACACTACCAGTATTTGCGCACTATTTAAACGTGCCCTGCGGGTCGGGTAGCTTGTCTTTCAAATCACTGATGAGGTCGAAGTCAAGGCTGGTCATATTCAGGGCCTGGCCTTTGTGGATGGCTTCCCAGGCACCAGCGTAATCTTCTTGGTTGAAGCGGACGCGGGCCTGCGTTTGCCAGGCGTTGGCATTGTTAGGGTCGGCGAGCAGGGCGCGCTGCACGTAGCTGGCAGCTTCGGTGAGGTCTTTTTTCTTCTTAGTCTGGGTGTAGCGGTCGATGGTGATGGTAGCCGCATCGGTGAGCAGCTGCGCATTAGTAGGAGCCACGGCTAGGCCCTTCAGTAGCAGCGCCTGCACATCGGCTTCTGGGGCTTTGCGCTGGCTCAGTAGCACAGCCAGGCCTCGGTAGGCGTCGGGGTTTTGTGGGTCGAGCACCCAGGCCAGATTGAAACGCACTGCCGCCGTGTCGGGCTGGTGCTCAATCAGATACTCAAAGCCTTTGGTGCTGAAAAACTTGCTGCCTTCGGCCCGTGAAGCAAAGCTGCGGTCGATATCGGCCAGCACGGCCGCACCCACAAATTGCTGCGCCTGGGCAGCGCTGGCCCCACCATAAAGCGGCTGCAAGCGCGAAGAGCTCGTAAGCTCGACGGGTGCGGAAGTGCCTTTTTTGCCGCGCTGGGCCTGGGCCGGCAGGCAGCTGGCAATACCGAGCAACGTAACAAATGCCGCGCCCAGCAAAGGCCGCGAAGAAATCAAAGAAAAAGCCACGGAGAAGCGAGTAAGAATGCGGGTGGAATACGCGCCAGATGCTGGCAGGTAGCAAAAATAAGGTTCTGTGGCGGTTGCCCGCAGTAGCGCGGACTTTTAGTTCGCGAGTTATCGCACTTGGTAGTCGCGGACTTTTAGTCCGCGCTACTTGCCGGGCCGCACCCGCAAACCATCGGGCGCGGCCCGGCGTAGGTGAGGCCGCTGCGGCTACTACTATTTGGCCCGTGGCTTTGCCAAAACTTATGCGCTATTTCCGCCTGCTGGCACTGCCGCCCCTGGGGCTATTACTTGCCGCTACCGTGGTACTGCTGGCTAATGAGTGGGCTATGGCTCGCACCAGCCACCGCGTGGCCGACATTGCCTACGTGTCCGCCACGGCGCCCGATTTTGATACCAAGCGCCACCGGCTCGATGTGTACCAGCCCAAAAAGGAATCGGCCACGCCGCGCCCCGTAGTGCTATTCATCCACGGCGGCAGCTGGAACAGCGGTAGCAAGGATGATATTCTGTATAAAACTATTGGCCGCCGCTTGGCTAAGCAAGGCTTTGTGGGCGTAGTTATTAGCTACCGACTCTCGCCGCAGGCGCTGGTGCCGCAGCAGGCCGACGACTGCGCCCGTGCCCTGGCCTGGACGGTAACCCACATCAAAGAATACGGTGGCGACCCGGCGCGCATTGTGCTCATGGGCCACTCGGCCGGCGGCGGGCTGGCCGCGCTGCTAGCCACTGGCTCCGATACGCTGTTGGCCAAGCATGGCCTGCCCGCTACGGCTGCCCACGCCGTGCTGCTCGACGACCCGGCCGGCCTCGACATGCTCGACTATCTGCAAAAGCAAGCTTATGAGGGCGATGCGCAGTACCTAATTCCTTTCACCCGTGACCCAAAAGTGTGGCGGCAGTCCTCGGCGCTGTACCACATGCGGGCTGGCGCGCCGCCCTACAGCATGTATATCGGCGGCAATACCTACCCGAGCATCAGCGGCAGCGGGGCGAAGTTTCGCGACCGGCTCACGCAATTGGGCCAGCCGCCCAAGTACACCGTGCTGCCCGGCAAAAAGCACGTTGGTATGGTGATACAGCTGCTTTGGCCTAAAAACCAGCTATATCAGGAGCTGCATAGACTGGCAGATGTACGGTAAACCTTATCCTTTCGTAGATAAGGTGCTGGTTTTTAAAGCCGGTTGGTGAGTGATTCTGCCTTGCTGCTTTACGGCAAGCTAAAGCTAACCACTCATTAAAATAGCGAGCCCTGGCGCTCGGGCCGCTCAAAGTCGAGCAGCCACTGCTTGCGCAGCAGGCCGCCCGAGTATCCTGTGAGCGAGCCATCGGCCCCCACCACCCGGTGGCAGGGCCACACAATAGACAATGGATTCTGGCCATTAGCCGCCCCCACAGCGCGCACCGATTTGGGGTTGTTGAGTAGTTTGGCGATGTCGAGGTAGGACGCCGTGCGGCCGTGGGCGATGTTTGACAGCGAAGCCCATACTTGGCGCTGAAAATCGGTGCCCGTGGTGGGCACGCAGGTCAAATTGAACTCGCGCAGTTCGCCACCGAAATAAGCTTTTAGCTGGCGCATAGGCTCTTGCAGGCACTCGGCAATTTCGATGGGTGCGGTAGGTGCGGGCGCATCGCGGTCGATGAAGCGCACCGCGTGCAGGCCGGCATCGGAGGCGCTAAGGGATAGCATACCGAGAGGTGAATAGAGATAGGCTACGGTTTCCATAGAGCAAAGAATAAGCCGGCTAATTATTGGCAAGGTACAAAAAGACAGCATGTTGGCCCAAATTACAACCTGCCATTAACCCGCGCTGCATAACGAAATTAGCTGGATGCTATTGCCTCTTGTGTGCAAGTAATCAAGCAGTAATGAATTTTAGATAAATATGGAGACAAACAAAACGAGACGCTCTGCCTAGAGCGTCTCGTCCTATTAATTAATAAAATAACAATATAGCTAGCTGAGGGCTAGCGCCGGCTTGCGGTCGAGCACTTGGGCCACGGTGGCCTGGGCGGCCAACAGAGCCTCGGCGCTGGGCTGGTGCAGCACGCGGTGGGGCGGGCCATCGGGGCGCAGGGCGGCATCCCACATGCCCGAGTGGTGCCAGTTGTCGAGAAAATCCCAGTCGGGCCGGTCGATGATGGGGTAGAGGCATACGCCCAGCAGCGGAATGCCCTGCTGCAAGGCCGCCGCGCACTCGCGGCCTATCATCTTGAGCCACAGCGGCCGGTCGATGCCAGGGTGGCTAGTTTCGGTGATGGCGATGGGGCGGTTGTAGCGGCGGTAGGCTTCTTTGAGCAGGTCGCGTAGGTTGCGCCAGCGGGCATCGGGCTGCGGGTCGTTCCAGCCGAGGCGGCGGCCGGTGCTCACGTCCCACTGGTTGTCGTAGTAGTAGTTGAAGCCCATGATGTCCAGAAACTCAGGCCGGCCGCCCAGCTCGGGGCTCACGCGCCCGGCCAGGATGTCGGTGGCTTGGTACTGCCACTCGTGGTGTTGCTTGGCGTCGCGCTTTTGCTGGGGCGAAGGGTCGTGCGGCGGCACGATGCTCACCAGCGGCTCGGTGGTGAGAATGCGGATGCCGGGGTCGGCCTCACGCAGGGCCACCACGCCCTCGATGTAGGCGCGCATGAGGGCATATTTCACTTCCCAGCCTAGGCGCACGGCGTAGGGCGCGGTGGCCCGCACCTCGCCGCCAGCCCAGCTCAGGAAGCTCACCTCGTTGATGGGCGTCACGATGAGCACGCCATCGGGCCGCTCGGAGCGGTAAAAATTCACAAAAGCCCGGCACAGTGCGGCAAAGCGCCGCGCAAACATGGGGTGCAGCGGCGTAAGGTCGTCGGGAAAGCCGAAGTGGCACATGTCCCACACCTGCTGAATGCCGTGGCGCTTGCCCGCATCGAGCATGGTTTTCACGGTGCTCCAGTCGTAGTGATAGGGCGTTTTTTCGATGTACGCCCAGCGAATACCCTCACGTACCGTCTTTACCCCAAAAGGCTGGAGGTCGGTATAGTCCTCATCTAGCATCTGCAGGTGGCCGGTGAGGGGCAGGAAATCGACGCGATTGCCGAAGGCGTTGAGCTGGTCGGTGCATTCGTAGCCGCCCCACCAGAAGGATTGAAACGGA
The DNA here is from genome assembly GCA_964251335.1 of uncultured Hymenobacter sp. Classification (GTDB taxonomy): domain Bacteria; phylum Bacteroidota; class Bacteroidia; order Cytophagales; family Hymenobacteraceae; genus Hymenobacter. The sequence goes on along the minus strand of CAXUKA010000006.1, from coordinate 25,393 downwards.
GTAGTGTGCAAGTGTGCGGTCATAGAATTTAATTATCTGTTTGTTTTCGTCATGCTGAGCGAAGCGTAGCGTAGTCGAAGCATCTTAGCTGGTGAACTAGCTTTAATCGTTAGTAACGAAGCGAGCAAGATGCTTCACTGCGTTCAGCCTGACGGTAATAAGAAAAATCACCGGCCCGTTAGTGACTTGGCCTCGATGAAAATTCGCTTAAACTCGGGGTACTGGCCCCGAATAGCGTTTTGCACGGCCTCCACGGCAGCTTCAACCTGAGTGGCAGTTAGGTGGTCGTCGAAGTCTACGTCGAGGGCCAGCATCACATCGTCGGGGGCGAGATACATAGTGAGGGGTGGGCGCACTTGGGTCACGCCGGGCGTTTGCTGGGCCAGGGCCAGCACCTGCTGCACGGTGGCGTCGTTCACGCCTTCGCCCACCAGCAGGTTTTTGGTGCGCGACACTAGGAGCACGGCCACGCCCATCAGCAACAGGCCGATAATGATGGAAGCGCCGCCGTCGAAAAGCGGGTTATCCAGTAAATCTCCAAAATATACGCCGAATAGCGCAATAACTAAGCCCGCCACGGCAGCCACGTTCTCCAGCACCGAGGCAAAAACGGCCGGGTCGCGGCTGGTGCGCAGGGTTTGCCAGAAGCTGCCGCCGGGGGCCTGATTTTCGAGTAGCGCCCGAATAGCCAGCCCCGCCGCCGCCCCTTCAAATAGCACCGATACGCCCAGCACGATGTAATTCCACATCGGGTCGGTGAGGGGCTCGGGGTGCTCCAGGTGTTTGATGCCTTCGTAAAATGACATGCCACCGCCGATAGCAAAGATGAGTACCGCCACTATCAACGCCCAGAAATACAGCTCTTTGCCGTGGCCAAACGGGTGCTGAGCATCGGCCGGCCGCTGGCTGCGGTTCATGCCATAAAGCAGCAGGCCGCCATTGCCCGTATCGACCAGCGAGTGAATGCCCTCGGACAGCATGGCCGACGAGCCAGTGATGTAGGCCGCGATAAATTTGCTGACGGCGATGGCGACGTTGGCCGCGATGCCACCGTAGAGCGAGAGCTTAGAAGAAGAGGATGCTGACATATTAAGCCTGCGTGTACGCACCTAGCCCGTTGGGGTTAGATTCGCCTCAGCCAGAGTGCCGCGCCGGGATAGAGACAAGTGCTGATTAGTTGTGTACTTTTCGTGAGCCGGTCGGCGTATGCCAAGCGCCGCCTCACCCATGAAATTCCCCAAGCACTACATGCGCTACTTGCTGTTAGTCTGGTTGCTACTTGGGAGAAATGTGGTGCCAACGTCCACAGCAGCACCGGCGCGCCCACTGCCCGATACCCTGCGCCTGACCTACGCCGAGTATGACCCGGCTGCCCGCTTTGTCAGCTATTGCTTTGATGCGGCCGACCAGCCGGCCACGGCCGAGCGGGCGGCGAGCCTCTGGGCGGCGGGCCAGTTTCGACAATTGCCCCGGCAAGACCTATTACAGGCGGGCTACCAGCCCGGCCGGCTGTGGCTGCGCGTGGCGGCTCTCAATACCATTCCCCAGCGCACCCATTTTGTATGGAACCTCTATACCTTCCTGGATAGTGCTACACTCTACGTGCAGCCCAACGGGCGCGGGCCGCTACGGCGCGTGAGTGCGGCTAGTAGCTGGGTGGTAGGGGCACAGCGGCCGTTTCCGGCGCGGGTGCTGTGCCTGCCCTTCTGGCTTGGGAGCGGGGAGCGCGCTGTGTACTACCTACGCGCCGAGAACCGGGTGGGCAACTGGCTACTATTTACTGACATAACGACTACTGAAGGATTCCTGCGCTACGAGCAGAACTACCTGGGTCTCACGTACTGGGTGTGGCTGCTGGGGCTATATGTGAGCAGCGCACTCTTCAACCTGATACTATATGGCTACCTGCGCGACCGCATTCTGCTGTGGTACGCGGCCTACGTGGTGGGCATGACGTGGTTTTTGCTCATGGAGGACAACCTCGATGCCGTGCTGCTGCCGCAGGCCGTGTACTCGCTGGGCTGGCAGCTGGGGCAGTTTGGCGTGCTGCTGCTGGCCCAGGCTTGCGGGCTGCGCATTCTGGGGCTGTTTGTGCGCCTGCACCAGGGCTGGCCCCGCTTGCACCGCCTAAGCAGGTGGCTGAGTAATGGGGCGATAGTATATGCTGTGGCATACGCTGTGCTGGCTTCGGGAGCCGGACCGCTGAAGTTGGCCATTCTTATGGGTGTGCGCACGGTGCTGCTGTGGGCACTGCCACTGGTAGGGGCTGGCACACTGGGGGCTGTGATGTGGTGGGGCCGCCCGGTCCAGCGCCGGCTGGCGGTGCTCTACACGGCTACTTACCTCCTGTTTTTGTGGGGAGCGGGCGAGCTGATGCTCAATTACTCAGGGTTAGTGTATGTTGATTTTGTTAAGCCTAACTCATTGGCTTGGTGCTTAGTAGCTGAGCTGATAATACTGAGTGCGCTCCTGATGGGCCGCTTCCGTCGTGCCTTGCGCCAGGCCGCCGACCAGCGCCTGCGCCGCCTGCGCGAGCACGAAGCCGCTGGCCGTCGCCTCATCGCGGCCCAGGATGAAGAGCGCGAAGCGCTGGCCCGCGAGCTGCACGATGCCCTGGCCCCCGGCCTCACGGCGCTGCACCTGGCCTGGCAAGGCCGGCTGGTGCGCCAGGCGCTTACCCAGGCCCCACCGCTACTAGCTGAAGCCCACGAGCAAACCGAGGCGCTGCTGCGCCAGCTGCGCCACGATGTCCGCGCTCTCAGTCAGGCCCTGCTGCCCAGCCCCACTGGCGAGCAGCCACCCCTACCCGAGGCCGTTGCCTTGCTCACCGAAACTCTCAGCCTAGCCGATGATGGCCCGCGCATCGAGTGCGTGTGCGAAGCGGCTGCGGCCGAGGTACCCCTTGCCACGCAGCAGGCGGCCTACCGTATTGTGGCCGAGCTGCTGCACAATGCGTTGCGCCACGCCCAGGCCCGCCAGATAGTGGTAGAAATACGTTGTCTCCCTACCGTGTTGCGCCTGCTAGTGGCCGACGATGGCCGGGGCTTCGACCCTCAAGGGCCACCACCCCGCAGTGGCGGGTTGGGTCTGCGGGGCGTGCGGGCGCGCGCCAGCTACCTGCGCGGCCAAGTGCAGGTGAGTAGCCAGCCCGGCCAAGGCACCAGCATAGTAGTTGAATTGCCGGTTTAGCCAAAATAAATTAAAAATCGTTAGTATTAAATATTTGGGCGGCTTCGTTGGCTTGGTCGGGCTTGCGCGGTAAGGTCCTGCGTCGCGGCTACCTTCCACTATTCCTGTTGCGCCGATGTCTGCCTGCCGCCTGTTGCTCGTCGATGACCACCCTGCGCTGACTCGGGGGCTGGCCGCTTTGCTTGGCCAAGAGCCCGACCTGGAAGTAGTAGGCCTGTGCGCCAGCGGGCACGAGCTGCTTCAGCTACTCGCCACGGCACCTGAGACCCCGCCCAACTTGCTGCTGCTCGACCTGCACCTGCCGCCCCCGCACGACGGCCTTAGCCTGCTGCCCCACCTGCGCCGCACCTGGCCTGCATTGCGCGTGTTAGTATTCAGCAGTGCCGTATCGCCGACGCTGGTGGCCCAGGTGGCTCAGGCTGGGGCACATGGCTTTGTCGATAAGTCGGCCGAAGCCAGCGTATTACTCGATGCCATTCGGGCTGTGCACATGGGGCAACTGGTATTTCCACCCAAGCTGCGTCTGCGGCCCGTCGTAGAAATTTCCTCTGCGCCCGAAGCCGACACCCAGTCTGCCGACGCACTGCTGCGCCTGCGCCAACTCTCGGCTCGTGAGCGCGAAATCATCAGTCTTATTCGCGAAGGATTGCCTACGCGCGCCATCGCGGCTAAACTGTCGCTGGCCGAATTTACGGTAAGTACGCACCGCCGGAATATCATGCAAAAGCTTGGCCTGCATGGCGTGGCCGAGCTGGTGCGCTTTGCGCACGAGCATGGCTTGTAGGGCTAGCTCGCCGATAGGGCGAGTAAAAACAAAAAGCCCTCGTGTAGCTACTACACGAGGGCTTTTGCCTGAAAAAGAGCCGATTATTGGACTCGAACCAACGACCTGCTCATTACGAATGAGCTGCTCTACCAGCTGAGCTAAATCGGCATTCTCACAATCGGGTGGTGCCGACCGGGCTGCAAAGATAATACGCCGCATCGAAGTCGCGCAACTCTCTTGCCCGCATTTTGCGCAACTTGGCCGCGCCGTACTCGTCTGATAGCAGGTTAGACCTAACCGCCCACTCACTTATGAAACTTTTGCCTTCCCTCGCCGCCGGCTTTACCGGAGCCATCGCCCTCAATCTGCTGCACGAAACCGTGCGCCGCCTGCGCCCCCAAGACGCGCCCCGCATGGACCTGCTCGGCGAGCGCGGCCTGCGGCAAATCTTAGCCAAAGCCGATGCCCCGCAGCCCGACGACCAGCAGGCCTACTTGCTTACAATGGCGGGCGATGTGCTAAGCAATGGTGTGTATTACAGCTTTGTAGGTAGCGATAAGCATAGCCTGCGCCGTGGCCTGGCGCTGGGTGTGGCCGCCGGGGTAGGGGCACTGGTACTGCCTGGCCCGCTCGGCCTGGGCACCGCTCCCAGCAACCGCACTCCGCAGACCCAAGCCATGACGGTAGCCTGGTACACTGTGGGCGGCTTGGTGGCTGGTGCTGTAGCTAAAGCGTTGCGCTAGGGGAATTTGTCATTGCGAGGAGGCACGGCGAATCAATTGCGTCGGGACGAGGCATGTAAGTTCCCTTCAGGTGCGATTGCTTCGCCGTGCCTCCACGCAATGACAGCCAAAACACACCGATTTATTGCCTGAGCGTGCTGCCGCTTGGCTCGACTACCAGCGTAGCCTGCCGGCCTACCACCAGTGCCCGATTGTCGGCCTCGTGGCCGATGGGGAAATTATAGCCTACCGGGAAATTATAGCGCTGGGCATAGTGGTTGATAATCTCGTAGGCTTCCTGGCCGAAGGGGATGGCATTGTCGCGCATTTGGGAGAAGTGGCCTACCACCAGCCCGGCCAGGTCGGCTAGCTGCCCGCTACGGTGCAGGTGCAGCAGCATCCGGTCGATGTGGTAGAGGTACTCATCCAGGTCTTCCAGGAATAAAATTCGCCCCTTAAAATCGGCCTGCGAGTTGGTGCCCGTGATGGTGTGCAGCAAGCTGAGGTTGCCGCCTACCAGCTCGCCGCTGGCGGTGCCGGGGCGATTGAGCAAGTGGGAGGGAGCTTCGTAAGCCGTGGCTTCGCCAAATAAAACGCTGCGCAAGCTGCTCAGCGCCAGCTCGCCGCCGGGCTGCTGGAAGGCAAAAGGCATAACGCCATGAATGCTCTGGTAGCCCAGCCGCAGCAAGTGGCTGTTGAGCACCGTGATGTCGGAGAAGCCGGCCACCCATTTGGGAGCTTCGGCAAAGTGGCGGAAATCCAGCTCGTCGACCAGGCGGGCGGTGCCGTAGCCGCCCCGGGCGCAAAAAATGGCCCGGATGCTGGGGTCGTCGAGCTGGCGCTGGAAGTCGCGGCGGCGCAGGTCGTCGTCGCCGGCAAACTGGTGGCTGGCGGCCCCAATGCTTTCGCCTAACACTACGTCGAGGCCCCAGTCGGTGAGTATTTGGCGGGCCGGCTCAACTTCGGCGGGGCTGACTTTGCGGGCGGTAGCCACGATGGCCACACGCTGGCCGGGCTGTAAAAAAGGAGGGGCGATACTTGCCATAAGAAAAATACCCGCCGCTAAGCCGCCGGAAGTGCAAAGAAACAGCCCCATCACGCCAACCTCATTGGCGGCGGCTACGTTGGCAAGTAGCTTTACATGAGCCTTCAACCTAACCAAGCCCGCCGGCCCCTTCATTATGAGCCAACTCTACCGCCTGCTAGTCATTTTGCTGCTGCTCGCCGGTCCCGGCGTGGCCCTGGCCCAACTGGCTCCTATCGACACGACGCGAGGGCGTTACTACCAGCCGATTTTTACCAACGTCACGGTGACGAATAACGTGACCTATGGTTCAGGCACCACCTACACCGGCACCACCCAAACGCTGCTGATGGATATTTATCAGCCCACCGGCGACACCGTGAGCCGCCGGCCACTCATCGTGTTTGCTCACGGTGGGGGCTTCATCGGTGGCACTAAGGCTGATGCTTATCCGATAGCCTTCTGCACGCGGCTGGCCCGGTTGGGCTACGTGGTGGCCAGTATCGAATACCGGCTGGGCTTTCCGCTCACGGGTTTTCCCATCGCCCTGACCGACACCGCCGGCATCGCGCAAGCTGCCATTCGCGGCGGGCACGATATGAAAGCGGCTATCCGTTTCTTCCGGCAGGATGCGGCTACCGCCAAAACGTACCGCGTGTATAGCAATTACGTCATCGCGGCCGGCTCGTCGGCCGGGGCGTTTGCGGCGCTCGAAGTGGGCTACCTCGACAAAGCCAGCGAAGTGCCTGCCTATGTGAATCTTGCCTCGCTCGGTGGCATCGAAGGTGCCAGTGGTAACCCCGGCTACAGCAGCGCCGTGGCTGCTGTTATTAGCCTGAGTGGCGCCACCGAAAACCCCTCGGTTATCGAGGCGGGCAATGCGCCCTTATGCAGCGCCCACGGCACCGCCGACACCACGGTGCCTTATTTCCAAGGCAAAATCGGCTCGCTGCTGCCTCCCAAGTACGTGTATGGCAGCGGTCGCCTCAACCCCCGCGCTACGGCGCTGGGCATCACTAATGTGCTGCGCCGTTTCAGCAAAGCCGGCCACGTGCCCTTCGAAACCAATACGCAGTACGCCGATACCACTTTCTGGACCGTGCGCGATTTTCTGCGCCCCCTGCTACGGCGCACTGGCGTAGCCTTGGCTGCCAAAGCTAGCACCGCTGCCAGCCTCATTCAGGCCTACCCCAATCCCGCTCAGGATGCTGTGCAACTGGCCCTCCCCGCCGACTGGTCGCAGCTCGGCGAGGCCGAAATACTCGACGTGGCTGGCCGCGTGGTGCGTCGCTTCCGCCCCCAGGCCCAGACTACGCAACTGGTGCGGGGCACGCTGCCGGCTGGTATTTATGCGGTGCGTTTTGCGGGGCAAGTGCCAGTGCGGGTGGTGTTTGAGTAAAGAAATAGGGCCAATGTGCTGTCTTTGATGCGTATTATTTCAAAAACATATGCACTGGTTTGGTTTGCTAAACCGCTTCCTCTTGCTCGGGAGCTTGCCCATGGTGCTAGCTTGCCAACCGCAGCTGGCACTACAAGTGCATGCCTCCCAAAAAGCGTTTGTAAAAGGCCGTAAGCTGACTTATCAGGTTACGCGTTTCGCGCCGGGCAGCCAGCAAGCGCAAGTAGATACGATGGCCCTGACCAGCTACGGCGATTACAAAGCTGGCCAGTACGATACGGCCAATACGCAGATTAAAGTAGGGTATAGCTATGACGGCCACTCCGCGCCGAACAGCTTTGCCGGGGTCATTGAAAATGACTCTATGCTATGGAGCCATCCGCCCCGCGATGGCGTCTACGCCATTTTAGAATTGAGCCCCTATCCTTACCTAAAGCTGCCCCTTGCGGCTGGTGATAAGTGGGCGTGGGAATTGGCGGTTGGTAGCCAATGGGGCCGCGCGCAGCTAGCCGCTTGGAAAGGCAATATGCTCGTGCACAGCGACTATCGTGTTACGGGTCAACAAGCTATTAACACAAAGCTGGGACGTCTAAAGTGCTGGGTGGTGCAAGCGCAGGCGAACTGCCCAGTAGGTACTTCTTCGTTGACTACCTGGTACCATCCGGAATACGGGTTCGTGAAATTGAACTACCAAACCATGGATGGCGGCAGGATGGAATTTGCCTTGGAGAGCGCTGGTATGGCGCAACTCAACGAATCGTTTTCGCTGCCAATTCCCCCTTCATTACTAAAATAAAGTAACTTGCTGGGCTGGTTAAGCGCCTCACGCTAAGCCCGCCAGCGCTGCCGCATAAAACCCTTCCAGCGCCACCGTAATCTTCACGGTTTCCAGCAAAAAGCCATCGTGCCCGAAGCTGTAATCCAACTCGCCATACACCGCACCCGGTATGCCCTGGGCGATTTCGCGCTGCTCGATTAGCGGAAAGAGCACATCGGATGTGATGCCCAGCACCAGCGTGCGCGCCCGGATGCTGGCCAGCGCCGCCGCCACGCTACCCCGACCCCGGCCGAGGTGGTGCGAATCCATGGCGCGGGTGAGGGCCACGTAGCTGTAGGCATCGAAGCGGGCCACGAGCTTGTTGCCCTGGTAGCGCTGGTAGCTGCTGGCGCGAAAGTCGCGTAGCAGGCTGTCGTCGGGCTCGGTTTGGGTGGCGCAGTAGGCATCGTGGCCCCGGTAGCTGAGCAGCGCAATGGCGCGGGCGGCGGCCAAGCCGGCATCGCCACCGCCGGGGCGGTTCTCGTGGTAGGTAGCGTCGGCCTCAATGGCTAGCCGCTGCGCCTCATTGAAGGCAATACCCCAGGCCGAGTGACGGGCGCTCGTGGCAATAACTACCAGGTGGCCGATTATTTCGGGCTGGCTCACAGCCCATTCCAAAGCCTGTTGCCCGCCCAGCGAGCCCCCGATAAGTGTATGGATACGCGCTAGGCCTAGCTCTTGCCGCAGGGCATCGTGCGCGGCCACCAGGTCGCGGATGGTGAGCAGTGGAAAGCGTTGAAAACGAGCTTCTCCCGTGGTGGGGTCGGTATCGAGCGGGCAGGTGCTACCATAGCACGAGCCTAGGATATTGGCGCACACGATAAACCAGTCGGCCGGGTCGAAAAAGTGCCCTTCTCCAAACAGCCCTGGCCACCAGTCGAGCACGTCGGCATTGGCCGTGAGGGCGTGGCACACCCACACCACGTTGTCGCGGGTGGCATTCAGCTGGCCCCAGGTGCGGTAGGCTACGCGGCCCCCGGCGAGGGCTTCACCGCTTTCCAGCGGGAAGGGGTCGGGGAGCTGGAAGAAGTGCTCTTTCATTATATCTGGTAGTTAATGATTGTCATTGCGAACAAAGCGAAGCAATCGCACCCGAACAGAACCCGAACGGCTTGTCCTGATGCGATTGTCTCTGCTTGACGCGCAGAATGTCGTGCCTCCGCGCAATGACAACCAAAAAATTATACTTCTAGCGGCTGGGCGTGCTCAGGCTGCGGCTCGGGGATGCTGGCATCGGCCTCATCCTTGGGTGCGGCGGTGGTAGCGGCGGCCAGCGCTTGGCCCAAGTCGGCCAGAATATCATCAATATGCTCGATGCCGACCGACAAACGTAGGAGCGTAGGTGTCACGCCCGAGGCGGTTTGCTCGGCTTCGCTGAGCTGCTGGTGCGTGGTGGCCGAGGGCTGAATAATGAGCGTTTTGGCGTCGCCCACATTGGCCAAGTGGCTGATGAGCTTGAGGTTGTCGATAACGGCCGTGGCTGTGTCCTTACTGCCGTGCAGCGTGAAGGAGAGCACCCCGCCGAAACCCTTTTGCAGGTATTTGGCGGCGTTTTGGTGGTGCGGGCTGCTGGCCAAGCCAGGATAGTTGACGCCGGCTACTTGGGGTTGCTGCTCCAGCCATTGAGCTACTTTGAGGGCGTTTTCGACGGTGCGCTCTACGCGTAGGCTCAAGGTTTCGAGGCCTTGCAGCAGCAGGAAGGAGTTGAACGGGCTGATGGCCGGGCCGAAGTCGCGCAGGCCTTCCACGCGGGCGCGGATGGTGAAGGCGATATTACCAAACGGCCCGTTTTTACCGAATACATCGTTGAAAACCAGGCCGTGGTAGCCTTCGCTGGGCTCGGTAAACTGCGGGTACTTGCCGTTGCCGAAGTCATAGGTGCCGCCATCCACAATCACGCCGCCGATGCTGGTGCCGTGCCCGCCAATCCACTTGGTGGCTGACTCGACCACGATGCTCGCGCCATGCTTGAGGGGCTGAAACAGGTAGCCGCCCGCGCCGAAGGTGTTATCCACCACCAGCGGCAAATCGTGCCGTTGGGCCACAGCTGCGATGCGCTCAAAATCAGGCACGCTAAAGCTCGGGTTGCCAATGGTTTCGAGGTAGATGGCGCGTGTGTTTTCGTCACTCAGGCTCTCGATGCTGTCGGCATCGTCGCCGTCGGCAAAGCGGGCTTCGATACCTAAGCGCTTGAAGGCCACCTTAAACTGGTTGTATGTGCCGCCGTAGAGGTACGAGCTGGAAACGAGGTTGTCGCCTTGCTTCAGAATGTTGTTCAGGGCGATGAACTGCGCTGCCTGCCCTGAGCCCACGGCCACGGCGGCCACGCCGCCTTCGAGCGCCGCAATGCGCTGCTCAAATACGTCGGTGGTAGGGTTCATCAGGCGGGTGTAGATGTTGCCAAACTCCTTCAGGGCAAAAAGATTTGCGCCGTGCTCCGCGCTTTTAAAGACGTAGCTGGTGGTCTGATAGATGGGTACTGCCCGTGCGCCGGTGGTGGGGTCGGGCTGCTGCCCGGCGTGCAGTTGGAGGGTTTCGAAGTGCAGGTTTGTGGTGGCCATGAGGTTGGGGAGTGAGAAGAAAAAAACAGTATTGCGATTAAGAGAAAACGGAATAATGCGCAGTGCTTTCAAATACTTGAAAGCACTGCTAAGTGCAGCTAAAGACCGCGCCGCCAGCTGGCCCGCCGAAAGCCAGCCAAGGCATTACCCACAAAATGAAAAAGAAACTACCCGGCTAAGTGCTAGCCCTGGCAACAACAGCCACACATTCGTGCGAAGCAGGCCGGCGCAGTGCGCTCGGCCGCCCACGACCCAACAAAAAAGCCCGCCGCTACCCGCTGAGCGGGAGCCGAAGGGCTAGGCAACGAGGCAAAAAACGAGGAGTAAGGCATGGCACTCAGTTTATAGCTCCCGTGCCGACGGGTGGCAGGGGTAGGAATTGGCACCTTTTCGGAAGGAAAGGTTGCCAGCGGGTCAGGGAGCCTAATCTCTCGCCGCTTCTGTATAAAACTTGAAAACAACTGCCCCGCCACCTGCAGGGGAGTACCAGACTGGTGCCAGCAAATATAGGCACGGCCCGCAACTACGCAACGGTAGTCAGTGGTTGCAACAACTGGTGGTTATGCGGGTATGCAGCAGACTTTATTCTGGGATTAAGAAAAACGGGTCATGCTAAACGCAGTGAAGCATGATGCTCATTTAGGAACAGGCCTAGGTAAGTACACACGGTGCACAGTTCTTAAAAACTGCTCTAAAACAAAAAGGCCGCTCCAAAGCTGGAGCGGCTTTTCTCACCTTTTTTCTGCAAAAAGTACCTAGAGACTAGGTAGGGTTAACACCTGGCCCACTTCAATGTGGTCAGGGTTACTGCCGATGGTGGCCTTATTGGCCTCGTATATCTGGTGCCATTTGGCGCCGTCGCCGTAGTGGTTTTTAGCAATTTTAGAAAGCGTATCGCCGCTCACAATAGTATACGACTCGCCAGCAGTAGCATCGGGCTTGGCAGTGCCAAAAAAGTCGGTGGCACCGGCTGCGGCAGGCTGAGCCGGCTCTACAGGCTTTTTATCGCCCTCGTTGGTGAGAAAATCCAGTAAGCCCATGACTACAAATGAATGGCGTGAAAAAAACAGTGCTGAGCTAGCTGCCGGCTAGTGACTGACCAAAGTGGCCTGTCTGCTAGCGAAACTAGGTGGGTCCTAATACGAGACAGTATTGCCCAAGGTTATGGTCAATAACCAAAAAAAATGCACCGCGTAAGCAGGGCCGATGCTGGTAGTCAGTATTTCACGCGCTTCCCCTCACACCGTAAAAAATTTCTTTTCCGATGAATAGCTCTTCCCTAGCCTTGCGGCCCTACTTGGCTACCCTGTTGTGCGCGTTTGCGCTGCTTTTCACCGTTGCCTCGTGCGGCAGCGATAAAGGCAAAGTCGAAGGCGTAAATATGCTATATGGTACCAATGGTAAAGTGTGGAAAACCGCTAAGGAAACCAGCGCTTCCGGCGACAAAGTGCAACAGACCGATGCTCAAAAAGAAGAGTCGCTGCACGTTTTCTCGAATAACACTTACACTATGACTGGCGCGGCCGGTGCCACCCAGGGTAAGTTCGCTTTTGACCAGTCGGCCAAGACGCTGACCCTGACCCCCGATGGCGGCACTACGTCGAACACCTTCAACGTGGAAACCCTCACCGACAGCAAACTGACGCTGGTGAGCAGCAGCGGTGCCAAGTTGATGCTGGAAACCGAATAAGCTAGCTTCGTACAGCTCTTAAAAAAGCCCTGCACCGATAGATAGGTGCGGGGCTTTTTTGTGTTCAGTTGCTGCAACTTTAGGAGCTTTTTTTGGCACTTTAATCATGTTTTGGAAAATAATTCGGGGTGGGTGGTGCCTAGGGCTTCTGGCGTGGCTACTGCCGCTGCTGGCCCAGGCACAGGTCACCTCATCCGTACCCGCCCGCTCCCTACATACCCTAAGCCCGGCCGATACCACGCTGGCTGAGCTGGAGTTTTTGCGCGCCGAAATCGGCGGGGCGCGGGTAGTTTTTCTGGGTGAGCCTACGCACGGCGAAGGCAACGTAGTGGCAGCCAAGGCCCGATTAGTGGCGTTTTTGCAGCAGCGCATGGGCTTCACCACGCTAGCGATGGAAAGTGGCTTTTTTGAGTTGCACAAGGCCCAGCGTAGCATTGCAGCGGGCAAATCAGTAGTTAAAAATCTGCAAAGCAGTGTTTTCCCCATCTGGATGAATACCCAGGAATTTCAGCCCGTGGTGCCACTGGTGGGGCCCGATGGGCTGCGCGTGATGGGCTTTGACCCGCAGCTGACCGGCGACTACAGCGGTGACCTGGTAGACGATTTGCAGGATTTTCTAGACGATGAAAAAGGTAGCGAGGCCATCAACTACGACCTGCTAAGTACAGCGGTCGATTTTATGGCGGCCCACTTCACGTTTCCGCCCGCCCAGCAGCTAGCGGCTTTTGAGGCGGAGCTAGCGAAGGCCGGGCCGCTGCTGCGCCGGGCGGCCGCCGCACCTACGGCCACACGCCGGGCCGAAGCCGTGTTCTGGCAGCAGTGCCTGCGCAGCCTAGGAGCGCTGGCCCGCGACTACGCCACCCACGACCCCGGCACCAAAGCCGAGGCCGAGTGGGTGGCCGCCGACAGCAACCCCCGCGATGCCCAAATGGCCGACAACCTACTGTGGTATCTGCGCCAGCACCCCGCCGAAAAGGTAATCTGCTGGGGCGCGCTGCCTCATTTTGCCAACCGCGTAGAGGTGCTGGGCAGCGACGAGTTGCGCGCCTACCAGCCGATGGGCCGGGCCGTGAAAGCCGCCCTCGGCAATGACCAGGTGTACATCCTAGGGACGCTGGCGGGCGGGGGCACTCACGGCTTGCCCGGCACTGAGGGTGTGGCCGTGCCGCCGCCCGCCCCCGGCACCCTGGAAGCCAGCTTGCTGGCCCTGAATACTCCAGCTGCTTTCGTCAGCCTCAAGCACCAGGCGGCGGGGCAGCAACTCACTACCTATGCCTTCGACTACCAGCCGCTGGCCGGCCCTTGGAGCGAGGTGGTCGATGGCTTCCTGTTTTTGCGCAGCGTAGCGCCCCCGCACTGGTTGGCCGCCGACAGCGCCGCTCTCGCCGCCGATACTACGGCCGGAGCCCTCGCCGCGCGTAGCGCGCTGCCCGGCTCGCTCAACCCCGCGCCGACTCGGGCTGGCACCACCGTGCGCCGCGTGGTGCAGGTGGCCGACGTGTCAGGGGTGCGGACTGTGCGCGGCGTAGTGCTCGACCAGCGCAGCCGCCGGGTGGTGCCCTACGCAGCAGTGGTGCTGCCCGGCCAGGGCCGGGGCACAGTGGCCGACGCCAACGGTCGCTTTGTCCTGGCGCTGCCGGGGCCGACCCGGCTGCAAGTGAGCAGCCTGGGCTACGAGCTAGCCACGGTGCAGTCGCCGGTTGGCAACGAGGAGCTGACGGTACTGCTCGCGCCCGCTGCCTATGCGCTCGAGGCTGTGCGCGTGCTGGGCAGCGCGCCGCCCACGCCCGAGGCTATTTTGAAAAGTGTAGTCAAGCGAATACCAGTCAATTATGAGCAGCAGGACTATGCTGCCCAGGTGTATACGCACCGCCGCCTCAGCAACTTCGACACCCTGAAATTGGAAGTGGAGACGGTGAGCCGGCTGCGGGTGCCGGCCGGGTTTCAGCACTTCACGCGGGGCTTTTTAAGGCACGAAGACGGGATTTATAACGAGGTAGAGCAGCGGCGCGTGGTGGCGCAGCAGGGTAAGCAAATCAGCACTGTAGCTGATTTGCAGCAGTATGGTAATCCGCAGGGCTACCTGCTCTCGGCCGCCGACCCGGTGCGGACGGCCCCGCTTTTCAAGTCGGGCGGGGCCAAGCGCTTCTTGCTCAAGCTCGACAGCCAGCGCTTCCAGGGGGCCGATACGCTGTACGTGGTGAGCTTCGCCGCCGAGCGCGCCAACCTGCGCAGTTCGGGCACTTACCTCACGGGCGTGTATCAGGGGCGGCTGCTGGTGCGCCGCCGCGACTACGCCGTGCTGCGCTACGAGGCGCTGTGGGAAGATGACACGACCCAGCTAAATGCTACCGCCCGCAAGTACTACGGCCGCCCATCGTCCATCGCGCGCCTGTACGCCAACGTGTTCACGGCTGACCGCACCACCCACGTTGTGGACTATGCCAGGGCGGCCAACGGCCGCTACTACGTGCGCCGTAGCGTGGGCCAGTCGGCCAGCGCCGGCCGTGAGCTGGGCAAGCAATCATTCTACACCCAGTCGTTTACCGAAAGCTACTTCTTGCAACTGCCCACGCCCGGCCCAACTCCCGCGCCTCCCGCCAAAGGCCCGCAGCCACCGCCTGCGGAGGTACCCTACCGCCCCGATTTCTGGGATAATTACCAGCGGCCGGGCGGCGCGCTGGCCAAGCCGTAGCGCGGATTTTCAGCCCGCGAGTTACTGGTTGAAATACTTTCTGAAAACGTGAAACTGCTGAAGCCTGACAACCTGTGCGTTAGAGGCGCATCAGTTGTCAGGCTTCACGTCTTTTTATCATCTAATACACCACCGTGAGCGGCCCGCTATATGCCTTGCCATTGCCCAGGGTAATGAGGTAATAGTAGGTGCCGAGCGGCGCGGGCTGGCCGTTGATGGTACCATTCCACTGGTTGCTGCGGCTGTAGTTGGTAGTTTCGAAAAGCTTGGCACCCCAGCGGTTGAAGACAATAACGTGGTTGTTGGGATACTCGGCCAAGCGGTCGATTTCCCACGTGTCGTCTAGCCCGTCGCCATTAGGCGAGAAGGCGTTGGGGATGCGCACGCGGGGCGTGACGGTTATGGTCACTTGGCTTTCATCGGAGCAATAGCCTGACTTGGCCGAGAGCGTGTAAGTGGTCGTGACGGTCGGGGCCGCCATCGGGCGCAGCGGGTTATTTCCGGGGAAGCTCAGCGTCTGGCTCGGGGTCCAGATTACCGCATAGGTGCCGTTGGCCGTGCCTTCCAGCTCGACAAGGTCGCCTTCCATAATGGTTTTGTTGGGGCCGGCGTACACGTCCACATTCAGGATAACCCCCACCTTGATAGCATTAGAGGTGACGGTGAGCGTGCCGCAGGCCGAAGGCGTGCTGAGCATCAGCGTCACGGTTTGGCCATCAGCTAATGTACTGGTAGTGAAAGTGGAGCTGGTAGCGCCGCTCACATTCACGCCATTGACCTGCCACTGGTAAGCCAGACTTGGACCGGGGCTGCCGATGCTGTCGACAGCAAAAGTCGCTGGTGTGCCCGAGCAGGCCGGCAAGATTGTCAGCGCTTTAATGCGCACAGTGGGCAGCGTAACGGGCGTCAGATTGATAGTGACAGAAGCCACAGCCAGGCTCGTGGCGCAGAAGCCGGTCGTGGGCACCACTTCTACCCGCACGATATCGCCATTGGCCAGCGTGGAGCTGGTGTAAGTGGGGCTGCTGGCTACCAGCGTGTTATTGACGTACCAGTGGAAGGTCGGGGCCGGGCCAGCATTGGTGGGCGCGGGCGTGAAGGTGAGGGCTGTGCCCGCGCACTGCGTGGCCGGGGTGGCGAGCGTGACACCAGTCACGAGCTGTTGTTGCAGCTCCAATTTCACCGAGTTAGATATCTGCTCGGCGCACGAGCCGGAGTTGACGCGGCGGCGGTAGTAGAGCGTGGTGGGCAGCGGGCCAGGGGCGTAGGTATCGGTGATAGCGTTGGGGATGGGGGTCCAGCTCAGGTTATCGGTCGACACTTCCCACTGGTAGGTGTAGGTGCCGTAGCCGCCGCTCGGGCCGGGGGTGCTGGTGAGGGGCACGGGCGTGGCGCTGGCGCATACCGTTTGGTTGGGGCCGATGATGCCAGGCAGGATTTCAGCATTCACCGTCACTACCACCGTGCTGGTCTTGGCGCAGCCGCTGGCCGGATTGGTCACGGTCAGCGTGTAAGTGGGGCTGATGGCTGCCCCAGTGGGGTTGGCGTTAGTCAGCGTCAGCGTAGGGTTCGCGATGGCAGCATTGCTCAAACCTGTAGTTGGGCTCCAGCTGTAAACTAGGCCCGCCAGCGGGGTCACGCCCAGTTGGGTCGTATTGCCCGAGCAGATGGTGACAGCCGCCCCGGCATTGGCCACGGGCAGCGGCGTTACCGTCACGACTACTGTGCCGGTGCTGGAGCAGCCCGCCGCGCTACTCACGGTCAGGGTGTATGTCTGCGTAATGGTGGTGCTGGTCGCGTTGGTCGGCGTGACAATGGGATTGGCCACCGTGGCGCTGCTCAAACCCGTAGCGGGCGACCAGCTATAAGCCAGACCCGCTACCGGGGCCGCGCCGAGCTGAGCCGGGCTACCCGAGCAGGTGGTAACGGCCGCCCCCGGCACGGCCACGGGTATCGGGTTCACGGTTACGCTGACTGTGGCTGTATTCACGCAGCCCGTCGCGTTGGTTACGGTCAGGGTATAGGTTTGGGTGATGGGCACGCCCGTTGTATTGGATAGTGTCACAGTGGGATTGGCCACCGTGGCGCTGCTCAGGCCCATGGCGGGCGACCAGCTATAGCTATTGCCGGCCACCGTGGGCGCACCCAGCTGGCCCGAGCCACCTACGCAAAAATTGACGTTGGCACCCGCCACGGCTACGGCGGCCGGGTTCACCGTTACCGCTACCGTGCCGGTGCTGGCGCAGCCGGTAGCCTGGTTGGTTGCGGTCAGCGTGTACACTTGGGTTAGCGGCGCGCCCGTCGTGTTGGTCAGGGTCACGGTGGGGTTGGCAATGGTAGGGTCGCTGAGGCCGGTAGTCGGGCTCCAGCTATAGCCAAGGCCGGCCACCGGAGCCGCACCCAATTGCCCCGTGCCGCCCGAGCAGAATGCCCGAACCGGGCCGGGCACAGCCGTGGGTAGCGGGTTCACCGTTACCGTCACCGTGCCGGTGCTCACGCAATTGGTAGCGTTGGTTATGGTTAGGGTATAGGTCTGGGTAATAGGTGTGCTGGTCGTATTGGTAAGTGTCACGGTCGGGTCAGCTGCGCTGGCGCTACTGAGGCCGGTGGTCGGGCTCCAGCTATAAGTATTGCCTGCCACCGCGGCCGCACCCAACTGGGCCGACGTACCCGAGCAAACGACCACTGCCGCTCCCGGCACCGCCACGGGTATCGGGTTCACGGTTACGCTGACCGTGGCAGTGGCCGGGCAGCCACCCAGGCCGACTACCGATAGCGTATACACTTGGGTGATAGGCGCGCCCGTGGTGTTAGTGAGCGTCACAATGGGGTTCGCAATAGTGCTGCTGCTCAGTCCAGTGGCCGGGCTCCAGCTATACATGCTGCCTGCCACCGGCGGCGCACCTAGCTGGCCCGAGCCACCCGAGCAGAAGGCCACCGCATTGCCCGGCGTGATAACCGGGGCCGGGCTCACCGCGATAGCCACCGTGCTGGTGGCAGTGCAGCCGCTCGCATTGGTTACGGTCAGCGTGTATGTCTGCGTCACGGTTGCGCCCGTGGTGTTCGTAACCGTAGCAACCGGGTCGGCAATAGTGGGGTCGCTGAGGCCGGTGGCTGGGCTCCAACTATAAGTATTGCCAGCTACCGGAGCCACGCCAATGGTAACGGGCACGCCCGAGCAGGTGCTGAGCGGTGGGCCGGCATTGGCCACCGGCAGCGGATTTACCACCACCGTTACCTGCGAGGTGGGCGTGCAGCCCACGCCCGTAGCGGTGCCCGTAATGGTGTAGGTAGTAGTCTGGCTGGGCGTGAGCGTAAACGGCCCCGCCCCAGTAAGCATCGTAGTGCCACCGCTGACAGTGTAGGGGCTTGCCCCCGCAATGGCGATGCTCGTGCTGCTGCCCTGGCAGATGCTTTGATTGCCCGTAACCGTGAGCACGGCGGCCGGGGCTACCACCACGGTCTTAGTGATTGAATCGGTGAGGCATCCGTATTGGCTTAGGCCCCGTGCCGTGAGGGTGTATGTGCCGGCCGTGGTCCAGAGCACCTGCACAGGGTTGGCCATGTTGCTGCCCACAAACGAGCCGCCGCCCGACAAGCGCCAGCTCACGCTCGGAGCGGTGCCGCCGCTGGCCGTGTAACTGTGCGTCGTGTTGAGGCCGCACACGGCCGCATCGCCCGCTATGGCGTTGGGCCCGCTGGGCTTCGTGACCGTGATATGTAACACGTCGGCCGTGGTTTTGCCGGCGCAGCCTTTGTCGAGCACCGTCAGCGTCACATCGTAGGGTGTGGCGCGGGCGTCGCTGCAACCAGGGTTATACACGAAAGTGCCCGATACGGTACCACCGGTGCCCGATACCGTCGCCGAGCCAAGTGGGCTACCTGTGTACAGTAAGGTTCCAGGGTTGCCGGCAAAAGTGGCATCGTAGCCGCCCGTCCCGTCGAGCAGCACGCTGGTGGCCGTCATATCCAGGTCGTGGCCGTCGGCCTGGGTCGTGGTGATGGGGATAGAAAGCGTGCCCCCAGCTTCGACAGTGAAGCTGCGTGGGATACTTCCCGTCGAGCCTGAACCAGTGGAAGTTGGCAGCACGGGCGGCGAGGTAGGCGGGCACATGCCCACCACCAGCTGCAAGTCGCGCCGGGTAGTGCCAATGAGCACATCCACCCCGTTTACAGTGCGATATTCCTTGACATCGACCGCCACCACGTACTGGTTGCCGATGCTAATAGCGTAAAACTTAGCAATGCCCGTACTCGCATTCAGCAAAGCCGAGTTGGGAGCGGCACCCAGCGGCGAAGTCGCCGAAAAAGTACTATTCAGGTACGTAGTCGTCGTGGGCGGCGGGGTAAACGTAGTCGGGTAAGCCCCCTGGCCATAGGGCTGGCCAAAGGAGTAAACCAGTCGGTCGCCGTCGGCATCCACCGCATTGTTGAGCAGGGTAGTGGTGTCGTTGGCGCACAGCACAGCCACAGCCTCGCTGGCAAATACCGGCGAGTGGTTGGCGTACACTTCCGGGGCCAGCGAGGTATACAGGGCCAGGGCCGCGCCGCCGGGGTTCAGCAGGTTGTTGATGGTGCTATTGCGTGCCGAGGCAGTCCAGAACGCATAGTAACCCGCCGCCGCGCGCGGCAGATTTACAACTGCAATGAATTTCTGCAACTTATACGGCTGCTGCGCGGCCCCCGAGTTGGTGCAGCCCGCCGGCACCGGCACCGTGCTACAAGCCGTGATGGAGGTGGTTTGCACCACCATGCGCCCATTGGTGATAGTGCCCGTGTAGTTGGTCGCCGTCAGCGTGAGCTGTGCCCCGGTTGCCTGCGAGTAGATGCCGATAGTAGCGCTGGTAGCCGGGTTGGCGGCGCCCGCGTTGCAGTTGTTGTATACCGCAATGGTTATCTCGTAGCGCAGCGGTGCGGTAGTAGGGCCGTTGGCATCGAGGTAGCGATACGTCATTTCGCCCCCCAGCAAGTGCGTGGCCTGGGCCGATAGCGCCGCCGTCAGCAGCCCCACCAGCAGGAGCAGCCCCGGTAGCCAGCCCCGGCGAGAAAGTATAAGTGCAGCCATTGATTAGGCGGGTGGGAAAGAGAAAGATAGCAACCCGGCTAAGGTAATTGCAGCGTAGTGAACATCGGGTGTTTTAATCGGCCATTCAGCAAAAAACACCTTCCAATTCGCAAGCTCCACAGCCAAGTGCCGTAGCGCGAAGCAGCGCTTCGCGTCTGGTTCGTTTTCCCGGTCCAACGCGAAGCAGCGCTTCGCACTACGGCTCGCGTGCTACTTCCCAAATACCCGCGCCGCCCAGCGCGGCAAAAACAATGTGCCTAGTATCAGGTAGAAATAATACGTGACGATTCGGTACAGCAATACCATGAAGCTTGTCATGGTAGCCGTGCCAATAAAGCTTTGGAAAAACGTGGGGAACGCCCCCTCCGCAATGCCCGAGCCGCCTGGTGTGATGGCCAGCAGCAGCACCACCTTGTAAGTGATGTTGCGGGCAAAAATGAACAGGAACGTACCCGTAGTCATGGGTGCAAAAGCCCCGATGAGGCAGCCGATTACCGCATAGCGGGCCGTCCAAACAAAGAACGTGCTCAGGCTGGCGCGCCACCAATACAGCCAGCCCGCGCCGCGTAGCTGGGCCGAGGCGTTCATCATGTCCTGCCCCAGGGCGTAGGCGCGAGGCCGGAAGCGTCGCAAAAACCGCAGCGACGACAGCCGCACCAACAGCCGCCGCACCGATACAGGGTTGACAAACAACGCGTACATGAGCAGCAGCGCGTAGGCCGTCACAGCCACGTAGCTCACTACAAACAGCACGCGCAGGCTTTCCACAAATGCCGACTCCAGGTGCCGCGGGCGCAGCGCCGCGCCCGCCAGCCACACTACCAGCGGCACCATTAGTACATAGTACAGGTTGTCGAGAAAAGCCGTTACAATGGTGTAAGCCAGTGATTTACCCAATGTAATGCCTTCTTTGTTGAGAATAACCGGCGCCGCCGCTGTGCCGCCTGCCGCCGAGGGCAACACGCACGACGCAAACTCCCAAATCACGATTACCTCAAACGCCTGCCGCCAGCTGAGTTGCTGCTGCGTGATGTAGCGGATACGGTAGATGTAGCCCAGGTCGCGCGCCCACAGCACCAGCAGAGTCACGAGCAGCCACTCCCACTTGGCATCGGCCAGCGGGGCGAGGTCGCCGGGCTTGTAGCTGCGCCAAAACAGGAAGCCCACCACGCCCAGCCCGATAAGTACCGGCCACACCAGCCGTGCCGGTCGCAGCTGCCGCAATAGCTTAGCATCCTGGTCGTCGGTGGGCGCGGGGGCGGGTTGGACTTGGGGCATGCGGCAAAAGTAATGTGGGCGGGAGGTGAAGCTGAGAGCGGACGCACTAATTACGCAATCGGCCCGGCCAGCAGTTGCTGACCGGGCCGATTTGCCTATAAAAATAAAAATCTGTTAATAACCTACTTACCTATGGTCGCCCACCGGGGCTGCCCGCTGGCACAGTACCATTGGGGGTAGCGGTGCCGGGCGAGGCTGGGCCTACGGGCGAAGTCGTGCTCTTGGGTTTCACGGCCGGCGAAGTAGTGGGCGTGGTCGTGGTGCTGTCGGCGGGGGCCGTGGGCTGGGCCGGGGCCGTGCCATCGGTAGGCACGGTGGCCGGGCGGCCGCCTACGCTATCGGGGCGGGTGCCACCGGGGCGCAGCGAATCGGCCGGGGCCGTGGTGCGCGTCGAGTCGGTGCGGGCACCGGGGCGCTGGCCTGCGCCGGGGTAGCCACCGGGGCGCTGGCCGGCTGCACCAGCACCAGTAGCACCGGCTGGGCGTTGGCCAGCACCTGCGGCACCGCCCTGGCGGCCGGCTCCGGCACCACCAGCGCCGCCAGCGGCATCAGCACCGCCGCCCAAGCCGCCACCGTTGTCGCCACCTTCTTTGAGGTCGTCGTTGTTCACGCTCTTGCGGTTGCGGGGGCGCTGGTCTACCGTCAGCTTGCCGATGCGGTAGCTAAAGTTGATTTTAAAGTTCAGGTTGTGAATAACGTTGGTGCTATTCTGGGTCAGCAGCGGGGTGTTAATCTCACTGTTCTGGTGAATGCGGCCAGTAATGAAGTTTTCAGCCCCGAAACCAATGCCGCCCCGGCCCTCAGCAAAATTGCGCCGAATGTTGAGGCTATAGATACCGAAGCCGCTCTGGTAGCCTTGCAGCTGCACCTGCTGCCCGCGGTAGAAACCAAAGCCTTGAATGGCCCACTGCTTGCTGAGCGCATACGAGGCCTGCGCCCGGGTGTTGAAGACCACGCCCGTGTTGCGGGCCGCATAGAGGCGGTCAGCATTCTTGTTATCCAACACGGCGTAGTAAGCATCTATGCCGCCGTTCAGCGTCAGCTTGCCAGCATTTACACTGGCGAAAATGCTGGCACCGTAGGCATCTTCAACACCCACGTTGGCATAATTGGTAATGATAGTATCGCCGCTGTAGGTGCGGAAAGCCTGAATCGAGCCCGACGTATTGCGCATGAAGGCCGACATGTTCAGGTTCACCTTTTGCTTCACTACCGTGCTGTAGCCAATCTCGTAGTTGTTGGTGTACTCGGGCCGCAGCTGGGGGTTACCTATCGTGGCCAGCAGCGGGTTAGGCGCCTGGCGGTTAGGGTTCAGGAACTGAAGCGACGGGCGCTGAATGCGGCGGTTGTAAGCCAGCTTCAGCACGTTGCCATTGTCAAATTTGCGCGAGAGGTTCACGCTGGGCACCAGCACGCCGTAGTCCGGAATATTAGGGCTTTTGTTGCTGCCCTGCGAAAAGTCGGCGCTAATGGTCGTGTACTCATAGCGCACGCCCGGCTTCAGGGTAAAGCCTTTGGGCAGGCCGATGGTGTAGGTAACGTAGCCCGCCGATACGTTCTGGCGGTAGTTGAAGTTGTTGGCCAGCTGCGTGGGGTCGAGCGTGAAGTTGTCGCTATTGCCGTTGGCTACCAGGTAGCTATACTCACTATTTACCTTGCGATAAATGTCTTTAAAGCCTAGCTCCAAAAGCTGGTTTTTAACCGTAGGCGACTGGTAGTCAAACTGCGCCGTCAGCTCCTGGTTGTAGCTCTGGTTGTCGTTGCGGCGGCGGCTGGTCGTCGAGTTGTCACTGCCCAAAATGTCGTTCAGGTAGTCGCTCGTCTGGTTGTTGCGGCTAAACAGCGTCAGGATGCTGAATTCGCGCTGCGGCGTCTGGTAGGTGTGGGTGTAGTTGAGGCTGGCATCGACGGTGCCCGACTCGTTGGTCGACTTCACATTGCGCACCGAGTTCAGAAGCGCGTTGGTCGATACCGTGCGCAGCAAATCCTGGTAGCTGTAGTTGTTGCGCACGCCGTAGGCCACCGAGGCTTGCAGCGAGTTGTACTTGTTAATGTCCATGTCCCAGCCCAACGTGTAGCGCCCAAAGGCATCGTTGCGCCGCGTATCGGCCGACTGCGTGTTGCCCGACAAGAAGTTGCCGTTCGAGTCGTAGGTGCTCTGGTTGTTGGTGAAGCTGCCCGGCTGGTTGTAGCTGGCCCGCCCGAAGCCACCCAGCGAGAAGCCCATTTTGCCGGTGCGGTAGCTGCCATTCAAACCCAGGTTGGTAGCGCGCAGGCCCGCGCCCACATCGATACCCAGCGAGCCGCCGCGCAGGTTATTGTTTTTCAGTACGATATTGATAATACCGCCCGAACCCTCAGCATCATATTTGGCCGAAGGCGAGGTAATCACCTCCACCGTCTGAATCTGGTCGGCTGGAATCTGCTTCAGCGCGTCGGCAATGCTGCTGGCCGCGATGGTCGAGGGCTTGTTATTAATCAGCACCCGAATGTTGCTGGAGCCGCGCAAGCTCACGTTGCCATCGAGGTCCACGCTCAGCAGCGGCACGCGCTTTAGCACGTCGGTAGCGTCGCCGCCGGCGGTGGTTTTGTCCACGTCGGCGTTGTAGATGGTGCGGTCCACGCGCTCCTCAATGAGCTGCTTGCGGCCCGTCACGACTACTTCTTTCAAGGCTTGGGCCGAAGCGCCCAGCTTGATGCTGCCCAGCGCCGCCGTGCCGCCCGCCGTCACCACCACCCCAGACCGGGTTTCGTCTTTGAAGCCCAGAAACGTAATCTGCACCGTGTACGTACCGGCCGGAATACCCGGTAGCACAAATTTGCCATCGTCGCCGGCCACGCCACCATTGATAGCCTTGCCCGAGGCATCGAGCACCGATGCCGTGGCGTAGGAAACAGGTTTGCCCGTGGCCGCCTCGGTCACGGTGCCGGTGATGCGGCCCCCCGTAGGGCGCGGCACGGCCGCCGTGGCCGTGGCAGGGCGGCCGCCCCCTGGCGCGCCCTGGCTATGTGCCAGCAGCGGGGCCGTAAAAGCCACTGCTGTAAGCAGGGCAGGAACTAACGTAGTTGTCTTCATAAAAATTGATAACGGCCAAAGTGCGTAATTGATGGAAAATAGTTGCACTTAGTAACCTTCATTTTTGGTAATTGTCGGTTGGGGCGTCGATTTTGCCGACCAAGCCGGGCAAACGGGCGGTTGGAAAATGGCTCTCTGCGTCGGTGCTGCCTGGGTAAATTATTCAGTTGCCTAAGATTGGCGAGCCGCTTGCTGCGAAGTAACTTTGCGTTTCAAAGTGAAAACCGTGCGGCCCCTGTCGCCGTATCTTTGTCTCAACCGCCCAACCCTTTAGCTGGCTCGGCGGTTACCCACTGCTCTATACTGCATACGCCTGCTCGAATGATGATTGAACCTGGTCCGCTGTTAGCGGAGATTTCTTCGCCCGACGACCTTAAGAAACTCAGCCCCGAGCAGTTGGTGCAAGTGAGTGCCGAGCTACGCGAGTTCATCATCGACACGGTCAGCATCTACGGCGGGCACTTCGGCGCCTCGCTCGGCGTGGTCGAGCTAACGGTGGCGCTGCACTACGTATTCAACACGCCCTACGACCAGCTGGTGTGGGATGTAGGCCACCAGGCCTACGGCCACAAAATACTGACTGGCCGCCGCGACCGGTTTCCGACCAACCGCCGCTACGGCGGCATGTCGGGCTTCCCCAAAATGTCGGAAAGCAAGTACGATGCCTTCGGGGTGGGCCACAGCAGCACCAGCATCGGCGCAGCGTTGGGTATGTCGGTGGCGTCGGATTATAAAAAAGAGTTTGACCGCCAGCACATTGCCGTAATTGGCGATGGCTCGATGACGGCCGGCATGAGCTTCGAGGCGCTCAATCAGGCCGGCGCGCTGCGCAACAACATGATTGTCGTGCTCAACGACAACTGCATGAGCATCGACCCCAACGTGGGCGCGCTCAAGGAATACCTGACCGATATCACTACCTCCCGCACCTACAACAAAGTGCGCGACGAGGTATGGGAGGCCTTGGGGAAGCTCTCGCGCTTCGGCAAGACCGCCCGCGAGGTGGTGGCGCGCGTGGAAGCGGGTCTCAAGGCCACCGTGCTCAAGCAAAGCAACCTGTTCGAGAGCCTGCACTTCCGCTACCGCCCGGATGCGCTCCAGACGGTGTCGC
>CAXUKA010000005.1:0-58470 GCA_964251335.1 uncultured Hymenobacter sp. | reverse complement strand
CCTGGCCGGTGGTATCGAATTTGGCGGGCTGAGCGTGTTGTTGAAAATAAAGGCTCAAATTATCTAGCGAATCAAAATCGCTGCCGACAACACATCCTACTGTTTGCTGCTGATTAGGTGCTTTCTGCACCAGCAACACGTTGCTATTGACAGTTGCGCTGTCAAACACCTTTTCTTTGGCAAAATCTAGCAACTGGAGTGGGTTGGTATGTTGACTAAAATAGCTACGTAGTAAGCTGCCATAGCCAGCTCGCATCCAAGAATTAGAGGTGATGTAGCACAACAGGCCACCGGGCCGGAGCATCCGTATCCCTTGCTCATAAAAAAGGCAGTATACATCGGCTGTGCGCGAATAACTGTCGAACTCTTGCTTAGCCCACTGTTCCTGTTCCTTACCAGCAGAGTTGGAGAAGTTCTGAATTTGAATATAAGGTGGGTTGCCAATCACGATATCAAAGCCGCCCGCTACGTTTTCCCCAAACATCCATTCACGGTCGAAGAAGGCGGCCGTAGCGTGTTGGTCATAGGGATTCCAACGGCCTACCTGACTCACGCTATTTTTCACACCTTCCTGATTGAGGCGCTTATTTTCTCGTTCCTTGCACTCGCGCTGTAGCTGCTCCAATTGTTTGCGGCGTTTGGCCTCATCACCGCGGGTGGCTTTGCTAGCCAGTTGTTGCGTGGTGGTGCGGATGTAACCTTGCAACTCCTCAATTCGGGCTACTAGACGAGCGTCGTGCTCGGTAGCATGAGTTTCTATTAGGCTCACCAATTGTTGGCGTAGCTGTTCGTCTTGGTCACGACATTGCTTTTTAGCTCTCCAAGTGCGGGCCAGAAAGTGCTGGTGCCGAACACTGGCCAACTCTTTTTCAAGGTCCCGCACGTCAGATTCAAACAGCTCGCCAAAGCCTTTGGTGAGGCTGATAAGTGAGTTGGCAGCCACAAACTTGGTTTCGAGGTTGGGTAGAGGACGTATACCCCGGTTAGGCTTCGAGTCGTCGGGCCGCTGGTCAACGACAAGTGAGATAAAAAACCGAAGCTTAGAAATCTGCACGGCGATGGGCTGAATATCTGCCCCGTAGATACAGTTTTCGATGAGGTACAGCTTACGCGTATAGTCGTGTAAGTTTTCCTCAAACACCGCATTTATCTCGGACAATCGCTCACCCCTCTTCTTGGCATCGGCAATTTTGGTGGCCTCCCCTAACTCCAGCAGCGCCTGTTGCCGCTGCAGCTCGTGCCAATAGGTATTGGTGGGGTCAAGGCGGTTAAGCAGAAACACCATTTTGTGCAAAATGCCCATCGGGTAGGCTCCCGAGCCGCATGCCGGGTCGAGAATACGACAGCGGTGTATTGCTTCCAATAATACTTGCTTTTCGGTCGGGCTAAATGCCGGTGCTATATGGTTGTAAGCCAGCAGGTCGCGCAAGCGCTGCGTTAATTGAGCAGGAAGTGTCGGGGTGGCCGAGGTGGGAGGAGTAACTTCCAGTTGCAGCGTTGGCTGGAGCTTACCGACATTACCAAACAGGTTGATTTGGGCACTACCTAACTCGGCGTGGCTAGCTGGAGTCACTGGCGCGGCGGTTGGGGTCAAAGCGGCACCGAGATAGGCAATCAAAGTTTCGTCTACCATATAGTCCACTACTTCGCGTGGGGTGTAGAACGAGCCGGTTTGTTTGCGGGCAGTGGTTTTGGTTTCGGGGTTGTAGCTGGCTAACAGGTTTTCAAATACTTTGCCCAGCAGTTCGGGGTCTAGAGCTACCTCCTCTTCCACAGGCGTGTTCTCAGCTACTGTGAACTTGTAGTTGCTCAAGATTGTAAACAGCCCTCGCACTTTGTACTTCTTACGGCTGGTTGCATAGATATCGTTTAGGTCGATATCATGCTCAGCCTTGTCAAAAAACAGGAAATCAGGCACCGTCAGAAGCTTCTCATTGCGCGGATTGTCAGAGAAGCAGTCGGTACGCGTTTCCTTCACCCCGTCTTTGCGGTCGAGGCATTCGAAGAGGCCACCGTTTAGGAAAGGTACATTGGCGAACAACGCTAACGCCGCCGCTTTGTCCGTGAAAAAACGCTCGTAACGGTAGTAGCTATGAACAAAGTATTCTTTATTTTGCTGGTCGTCGCTGCGTAGAAAACGACGGTTTTGGGGTTGCTCCGCCGTGTTCATTTCGGCGTTGATGGTGGCAAAAAACAGGTTTTGCAGAATAGCCTTGTAATAGGTACTATCTGTTTTGTCTTTGAAATTTAGCAGCTTTTTGATAGCCGTTTCGTCAAACAGCGCAGCCGGCACCAACTTCTTCTCCTTAAGGAACCAGACGAAAATCAGTCGGGTGATAAGGCGAATAACTGCTGTATGCTGTGTAGTAGCCTCACTATCAGTAGTAATGGGAAACTGTACATGCTGCAAGGCCCAGAAATACCAGTTGGCCAGCTCGCGGTAGAAGCGCTTATTTAGCTCGGTGGTGCTCAGTGTGGCCCGCCAACCGTTCAGTAAACTGTCAAAGTTGGTGACCTTGCGGGTCTCGGTTTGGTAACCTAGGCGCAATTCCTCCAATATATGCAGGTGGGCCGTGTGCGGTTTCTTGAGGTCAATATCCTTGATAAGCGTTACCTTTTCCAATACATCCTTACCCAGGTCTTGCTCTTTTTTGCTTTTGGTAGGGCGGCGGTTGATAACACCCAGCGTCAGGCAGGATTCATGTTCAAACAGCACCACCGTTGGGAGGCTGAATGGCCGGTTGAGCTGGCGAGTAATATCAGCTAACTCAGTGCGGCGGTATCCTTGAGGCTTAGCTTTCAGCTTCACCGCGTGGAAAAAGAAGCTATTTTTCTCGCCCTTGTTTATGCCTTGATTAAACAAGCTCAGCGATTGGTCGCCGGCGGCCGCCCGCTGCACTTCTGCATCACCAAACTGAAATAAGAATTGGAACTGCTGCCAGTTCTCAGTTTGCGCTTTTTTACTGTCAAACTGGTCAGCCGTCAGGTCAAATTGCTTCGTGAAACCGGCTGCACTGGTATCTGCTATCTTGAGCGTACGGCTACTTTCATAGCCTAAAGACTTGAAAAAATCAGTAGCAGAGGCTCGAAAGTCAGGGCGGGAATGAAACTGATTCAGTGATGTTTGGATAGCTTGACGAGCAGCAGACATAGAAGTAAAATACAGTGGGCGGGAAAGGGATGCTATTATTCGATAACCAGCCAAGTTACTAGCTCGAAGCTGTCGGTAGCAGCGTTTGTAGCGGTTTCAGTGAGCTGCTCACTTTCTTCCGGTATCATAAAGTCATTGCCATTACGCCCGGCGCTCTTTGCGGCCACAGCTACTTTCTGCTGATACTGCTGTCGCACAGATGTCAGCGCCTTAGTAAGTAGCACATGGTAGCGGCCCATATCCTGCCCCTCGTCGGTTTCCTTATTAAAAATGTCGCATAACTCTTGATCGGCCTCGGTCTGGCCTTGACAGAGCAGACGCATTACTTCAAGTACCTGTCGAGGCTGACTGTAGCCAAAGCGCACAGCCCCATCATCATAGAGATACACGAGGTAATAGGGATGTAGTCGGTTAAGAGCCTGCGTACTGGAGTTGCTAAGCGGGGTACCGTCCTCTTTTTCGAGGTGTCGCAGGCAATAGAGCACACCAGGACGGATAATGGTCCGCTCGGCCTCCTTGATATCAGCATAGTCAGCAGCGCGCCGATGAGCGTTAGGGCCAGTGGGAGCAGCAGCCACGGCATGCAGGCCTAGGGGTAGGGCGCGCAGCATATCCTCATTCTGTTGCAAAAAGCGCAATAAGTCGAGCCGGAAGTCTTCGAGTGAAAAATCCTGTAGGCTTACCCCGCCCGAGTCGGCTAGGAGGTCTTCCAAGTCCGGGGTTTCATCACGCAAGCGCTGGAGTTGCTGGTCGCGGTATTTTAGCTCCTCGGTTATCAGTTCCTTGATTTCGCTTTCGGTACCGGCGGGGTCGGTGCTCGCGGGCGTGTGGGCCAACAAATTGTCGTCGCCAGTAGCAGCTACATCCACTAGGGCCATGCGGGCCTCCACGCGTAATTTCAGGTTAAGATAATGGTCGAGCTCTTTAGTGGGCCAGAAGTTCACCATCTGCACCGTTTCGTTCACTGAGCCCAAGCGGTCGATGCGGCCAAAGCGCTGAATAACGCGCACTGGATTCCAGTGGATATCATAGTTGACTAGAAAGTCGCAATCCTGCAGATTCTGGCCTTCCGAGATGCAATCGGTAGCAATGAGCAAATCGATTTCGCCTGCGTCCTGAGGCATGGTCAGCCGGGCGCGTCCCTTAGAACGGGGCGAAAAATTGGTGAGAATGGTGTTGAACTCGGTAGCCTGACGAAGACCGGCCGGCTGAAATGTAGATTGATTGCCGCCAGTACCCCCCGTTACCAATGCGGTATGCAGCTTAGTAGGGGTTTGCCAAGGATGTTTATGCAACTCCTGGTAGAGATAGCGGGCGGTATCGGCGTAAGCAGTGAAAACGATGACCTTGCGATTACCAGCATTTAGCGGTTGGTCGAGTTTGCCTTGAATAAACGCCTTAAGCTCCGTTAGTTTCAGGTCGCGCGCGGGCGTTACATGCGAGGCCCGCTCAAAGAGGTCGTGCAAGGCCTCGCGGTCGGCAAGCAGGGCCTTGCGCCAATCATCCAAACGCAGATGGGCCAAGTTGAATTTCTTCTTGCCTCCTACTTCAAAGGCTGCATTTAAGGCCTGCTGCTCGTCGGCCTGGGCGTCGTCTTGCTCCTCCCGGCCAGCGGCACTATCGGCAGGGGTAGTACCGGCTAGGTCATCGGTAGGATTGAAATTTCCGCTGAGCAACTGGCTGTGCTCGTAGGCTGCAATGCGGTTCAGCAGTGTATCAATTTTCCCCACTACCCGCTCCATCGATTCCTCAAATGATTGAACAGAGCTTTCCAAGCGCTTCAAAAAGCCCACTTTCATCATGCCAATGAGGAACTCCTCGCGTTTGGCAGCCGAGAAATTCTGGGTCTTGACATTCTGCACTCGTTCTTCCTGATACTGAGCCTCAAATTCCGGCTTGACGAACCCAGAAGGATTATATAAACTCAGTTTAAAATCGAGGATGCGGGCGTTCACGCGGTCATAGTTAGGAAACTCTCCCCGCTTATCCAGCGACGTTGACACTGTAATGGGCGGTTGACGCACCGGAAACTTACCGATGGCCGACATGTCATAGAAGCGCTGAATCTGGCGGCGCGAGCGGGCAATAGTAAGTTGGTCGAGCAGGCCAAAGAAGCTGGGGTCGAGGCGGTCCAGCAAGGCGCGTACGCTATGGTCGGGGCTGTGAGGTGAGGCCCAAAGCGCAAACTGTCGCTGGGCTGAATTGAGCGTATTGTGCAAGTTGGCCACCCCGGCGCTACCGGCAAAAGCATCGTTGGTACCTCCGCTAATGAGATAGAGCTGGTTGCGCAGGTCGCGTAGCGAGTTATTGACAGGCGTAGCCGAAAGTAGCAGCACCTTGGTTTTAGCACCGGCCTTAATAATTTTTTCGGTTAGCCAGCCGTAGCGGCTTAAGGCGCGGGTACCATCGTCGAGTACTCGGCCAGCCGCGTTGTTGCGAAAATTGTGGCTTTCGTCTACTACTACCACATCGTAAGCAGCCCAGTTAAGGTTAGATAAGTCGAGGTTGTCAGCTCCCGTAATGCCGTAGGCGCGCCCCAGGTCGGTGTGGTAGAGCACGGTGTAGCCTAACCGGTCGCGCTGCAAAGGATTGAGTGTTGAGTTCTTCTTGGCCTGGTAAATGGTCCAGTTTTCCGACAGCTTCTTGGGGCAAAGAACCAATACGGTTTTGCCTTTTAACTCATAGTACTTGATGACGGCCAGCCCTTCTAGGGTTTTACCCAGGCCGACCGAATCAGCCAGAATGCAGCCGCCGTGCTGCTCCATTTTTTGCACTGCGCCCTTTACGCCATCCTTCTGGAAGTCGTAGAGCATCTGCCATACTGCGCTTTGCGTGAAGGAGGTAGGTAAGTTTTCATCAAGTAGGCTAAACTCTTTGAGCTTATCTAAATCGCTTTTTAGGACGTGGTAGAGTGTCTTATAGTAAATAAGCTGTGGGTCGTTTTCGCGGAAGAGCTGTGCCAGATGATGAAGCACGTCAGCCTTTACATCTTGCACCAAGCCCGTATCGTCGTTCCAAAGGCCCTCAAACCATTCCAGCAACTCGGCCCTTTCGCGATTGGAATCTACTACCAGATTCAACTCGATGTTAGGCACGTTGCCGAAGCCTAAACCGCGCGAAGTAAAATTGCTGGAGCCTGCTAGCGCGTGAGTCATGCCGCTAGGCTGCGAGAGATGATAGAGCTTGCCATGCAGAAAATTCGGCCTCACCATCGAGCGAATTTCTGCTTTCTCCTTCAGCCATTGGTAGCATGCTTTGGCAATTTTATTCTGCGGTAGCTTTTCTTTCAATCCCACGGTGTCAGCCGTTAGACTGAATATTCGATGAGGTTTATTCGGGTCAAGAATAAAATTTGGCTCTCCGAATAAAAACCGCAGCCGCCGAATGCCGGCCAATTCACTAGCCAGTTCCTTGTGTGCGTGAATAGAAAAGTAAGCCGACACAATAGCCAAGTCGGTTTCTGGGGCCAAATGCTGGCTGAGATAGTCACCTACTTTACCATAAGGACCAGTAGGGCGATTGTCACGAATGGTAGAATGGGAGGCAATAATCGTAGTAGACATGAAAGCGGTAGATGAACAAGCAATGTATGGAACTTTAGTGTGGTCTAGCTAAGCTGGACAGAATCGAAATGTGATTGGGGCGGTTAGGCGAGTGATAGCCGAGAGTGAAGTGATACGCTTAGTATTGGTAATACATGGTTTCGCACTTGGCTTCACTAAGGCCAAAGAAATGACCACTGTCGAGCACTTCGGCTTTGAAGCGGTTCCTCATAAATTCAGCGCGTAAGTTGTAGTAATAGTTGCCGTGCTGACTCATGCTTTGCTATGTTTCATTATGGATGAGTAGGAACCACTCGAGTGCATTTTGTCAAGTTTTTGCCGGCAAAAACTTGACAAAATGCACTCGACAATCGTAATTTTACAGGGCTATTATATGTAGTACACAAGTACCTAGGTATGGCAAAGGTGTCCATTATGCAGCGAGTAAAAGCGCAACTTAACCAGCTCCCATCGGGCTCGCTGGTCAGCTACGCGGATTTCGTACAGGAGCCTAGCCAATTTGCCGCTGTAGCGGCGGCCTTAAGTCGCCTCAGTAAAGCAGGCGAAATCACCCGCTTTGCCAAAGGCCAATACTATCGCCCCCACATTAGCCGCTTCGGGATGGTGCCTCCCAGTGACCAAGCCGTGCTGGCAGTCGTAGGTGCTACTACGGGACAACTAGTACCTTATGCAACAGGCATAAGTGTCTATAACCGCCTGGGTTTAACTACGCAAGTGCCAGCGGTCGTCACCCTAGCATCCACGCGGCGGCGGCGTAATCTGCCCCGCCGTTTACGTACCGTTGTACGGCCGGCGCTGGAGCAGGCCAGTGATGTACCGCTACTACAGTGGCTGGAAGTGCTGCGCGATGTGCGGCGGATTCCTGACACCTCTCCTGACCGCGTCGTAACGCGCGTGGCCAAGGAGCTCCGGCTGCTAACCCCAGTCGCCCGCCGCCGACTCATCGAGCTTGCCTGTCAGCAAACGCCTCCTCGGGGCCGAGCCTTACTGGGAGCCCTGCTGGAAAACATTCCCAATAAGAAAGGGGCTGCTGCGCTTCGCCAGACCCTAAATCCGCTCACGACCTATCGCCTTGGGATTAGCGCTAAGGTTCTCCCTAATCGCGCCGCTTGGCACATTCAATGACTCTGCACCTGCATCCCACTGACTTTCGCGCCTTGCTAGCAGCCACGGCTCAGCAGCTAGGCATGGCTGACGTCTTAATTGAGAAAGACTACTGGGTAACGTACATACTGCGTGCGCTGGCCGATTCACCTTACCGAGACCAAGTGGTCTTTAAGGGCGGCACGGCGCTGAGCAAAGCGTACGGGCTATTAGAACGCTTCTCCGAAGACGTGGACTTAGCCATTGCCGGTACGGAGGGTTGGAGCAACAATCAGGTCAAAAAACTGATGGACTCGGCTGCTCGACATTTGACGCAGGGGTTGGAAGTAGACCCCACGGCACCCGGCACTAGTCGAGGCAGTCACTTTCGCAAGACGGCCCACCAGTTCCCTCCGCTATTGGCAGGGGGCGCCACCTGAGACTCGCAGCTTCGCGCGGGAGCCGTACTATTAGAAATCAATGCCTTTGCCCGTCCTTATCCAAGCCACCTGCGCTCCATTCAATCCTATTTAGGTCAGTTTCTAGCACAGCAGGGTCAAACGGAAGCAATAGTCGAGTTTAGCTTGGCTCCCTTTGAAGTGCTGACCCTAGCATTGGAACGTACGCTGACCGAAAAAATCCTAGCGTTGGTACGGGCGGGCGCAGCACCAGACCCCTTACAAGAGTTGGAGGCGAAGATTCGGCACGTCTATGATGTGCATCAAATTCTACAGCAGCCAGTGGTGGCTGCTTTCTTCGCTAGTCCCGCTTTTGCGCACCTACTACAGGAGGTACAGGCGGACGATGCACGGAACCAAGAATTTCAGGGTGACTGGGCAACGCGCCCCCTAACCCAAGCACAACTGTTTGCGGATGGTGGCCGCACGTGGGCTAGATTAATTCCGACTTATCAAAATGGCTTTCGCAAGCTCGTGTACGGGGTACTCCCGCCCGCCGGAGCAGTTGGCCAAACGCTCGCCCTTATTGGGGCGCGCTTACAAGAGTTGGCTGTGTAGCTAGTGCGGCCAAGTATTTGGATACCGTGCTTGCCGAAATAACGAGCCTTTTGCTAATAGCATAGTTGGAATGAGGTGGTCCGATTACGCTGGACAGTTTAGGGCGTTAAGTTGAAGAAGCTGTTGGTGAGTATGATAGGGCGTCTGGTAGTCGATGCCAGAGTGCAGCCGCTCGTGATTATAATAATCAAAATAGTCGGCCACGCTGAGCTGGGCATCGGTCAAGTCAATAAAAACGGGCCGCTCGCGCAGTTCGAGCACCTCCGTTTTGAGGCGGGACCAGAGGCTCTCGGCCTGCGCATTATCGTAGCAGTCGCCGCGGCGGCTCTGCGAGCGCAAGGCCTGATGGTCGTGGAGTAGCTTGCGGTAGGCATTGCCGCAGTACTGCCCGCCGCGGTCGGAGTGCACGAGTAGACCGGGCGTGGGTGGTTGGGGCCAAAAAGCGCGCTGCAAGGCCGTGGTAATCAGCTCTTCGGGCATCGTGGCCATGACGTGCCAGCCCACTACTTGCTTGCTGACCATGTCTTGGTACGCGCACAGATAAGCCCAGTCGCCGTTAGCCAGTGATAGATAGGTGATATCGCTGACCCATACCTGGTTAGCCCAGGTAGGCTTCGGCTGGTTGAGCAGGCGGTTCGGGGCGCAGCGCAGCCCGTGGGTCGAGTCGGTGGTGCGTGGGGTGAAGGCCTTAGGCTGCAGCGCGTGCAGGCCCCGGCGGCGCATGGCCACCCGTAGGCGCTGCCACCCGATGCAGTAGCCTTTTCGGCGCAAAGCGACCTGCAGCCGGCGCGTGCCGTAGCGGCGTTTGTGTCGGCCGAAAACTTTAACCAGCGCCTCTTCCCAAGCAGGCTTCTTCTCGCTACCTACTTGTTCTTGCGTTTGTTGCCACGCATAATAACCGCTGGCCGGCACCGCCACCACCTGGCAAAGCAAGCGCACGGGGTACTGACTCCGCTGTGCTTCAATAAAGCGATAGCGGCTCATTGGTTGTCGGTCACCGAGAGCCTGCGCCTATAGCAGGCAACTGGCAATGGCTTTTTTTAAAATCTCCAGTTCCTGCGCTTGTCGCCGGTTGGTGGCTCGCAACTGGCGCAGTTCAGCGGCTGTTGCCGGGTCCAACTCTGCCCCGCGCGCGGCGGCCACCGGCGTGAGGGCTTCTTTTTGCCACTTGTAGAGTAGCTTAACATTGATGTTTAAGGCCCGGGCAGCGGCCTGAGTCGAGCGGCTTTCACCGGCTAGGCGCAGGGCCTCGGGCCGGAAGGCGGCATCATAGCGCCGGCGTTTAATAGGTTGAGGGCTGTCTTTCATGACGAAGGAAAGATAAGACCCTATTCTGTCCAGAATCACCCGACCACCTCAGAAAGGCCACTCGCTTTTAACTCACATATTTGCTCGATGACCGCCGCACTCTTGGCGGGCGGTCCTATCTGCGCGCCCTCGGCCCGGCGCCGGGCCATGCCGGCTTTTGTGCGCTCGCTGAGGCGTACGCGCTCTTGCTTGGCCAGCGTCGCCAAGAGGGAGATAATAGCCTCCTGAAACAGCCCAACCGAATCGAGGTACTGCTCGGTGAGCGATTTATAGCCCACGCCCCAGCCTTGCAATTGATTCAGATACTGCAGGGTAGGCAATACGCCTTCGCGGCTGAAGCGGTCTAAGCTCCAGAACAACACCAAATCGAAGCGCCGAAGGTGGGCATCAGCAAAAAGCGCTTGAAACTCGGAGCGCTTGCCCGTGCCGCCTGACTCATGCTCCACGTACTCTTTGTAGATAGTATAGCCGTGAGCCTGCGCAAAGCGCCGCAGTTCGGGTAACTGGTTTTCGGTACTCTGACCTTTATCCTTGGTCGAGACACGAGCGTAGAGGGCGACGGTTGTCATGCCCTGAAGATACTCCAATAAGGGTCAGCAAAATAAGGCTCAAAAAAGGGCCTCCACGCGCGGGAATCGCCCCTTTTAGAACCATCCAATAAGGGCCCGTATCTGTTGCAGAACCCCGTGCTAGTTTGATAAGGACTCGCACCCAGCATTAAGACCTGCAAAAAGCAGCTTCACGGCCAGCTTGCAAACTTGAGGTAGTAGCAAACTCACGCTAGATTCTCGGCTGAACTCTAGGTCATGCCTACCCAATGTCGGCCGCTGGTATGCTGCACAAAAAAAAGCAGGTAATAGTCCTTGCGGTGCGGCAGCAGCATGTACGGCACGGGAACAGCCTCGCCTTATAAGCGAACAGTCGTAAATGAGGGGCTGCCCGTGGCGTCGTCCGGCTGGAACCGGTGGACGGGTAGCGGGCGGGTAAGCAGATATATGGCTCGAAAGTACGGTTGCGGGTCTGCTAGTCCCTCGCCCCTACCCGCGTCTCCGGTAAGCTAGCTGGTTAAGCGTAGCAGCTGTTTCGGCGCCTAGTTAAGCAGTTTCTGCACTGAAGGATACTGGCTGTTAAGCACATCGTTTGGTGACTAGTTGGCCCCGCTTCCCCCTAGGGACCGTACGGGAGACGGTATGCCCTTACCCTACCTGGAAGGTGCGCATACTCAGGCCCCCAAAGGATACTTCCTCGTGGACGTAGCTAATATGCTCGTCAGGTAGGGCGAGGCCAGCGCTGTAGAGCAATGGCAGGTAGTGGTCGGGCGTCGGCACGGCCAGCTGACCGCTGACTCCCACCTGCTGGTACGCGACCAGACTCTGGAAATCGCGCTGGTTGAGCTTGCGTTTCACCCACTCGTCAAATTCAGTTGCCCACTCGAAGGGACTGGTGTCGCCGGCCCGGAGCTTTGGTACGCTCAGGCGCGTATTGTGCACAATGTTGCCGCTTCCAATGAGCAGCACGCCCCGCTCGCGCAGGAAACGCAGCTGGCGGGCAAAGTCAAAGTGCCAGGCTAGTGGTTTCGTGTAGTCTAGACTAAGCTGCAAAACCGGAATATCGGCTTGCGGATAAAGATGATGCAGCACCGTCCAGGTGCCGTGGTCGAGGCCCCAATCGGTGGTGGCGTGCACTTCTTGGACGTGGTCGATAATAGCTTGGGCTAGCTCGGGGGCTCCCGGTGCGGGATACTCCATGGCGTGCAGCGCGGGTGGGAAGCCGCCAAAGTCGTGGACAGTAGGGGGGCGTTGATTGGTGGTGACCTGCGTGCCCTGCGTGAGCCAGTGCGCCGAAATGACCACAATGGCCTTAGGCGGCGTGAGGCGGGTCCCCAGCTGGCGCAGGCTGCGCGTGAACGCATTATCATACAACGCGTTCATCGGCGAGCCGTGGCCAACAAACAGCACGGGCATGGCCGGCGTAGCGGGATAGTTCGCTGCGGCGGCAACCAAGGATTTCAGATTCATAACGGCAGGTACGAGTGGCGTGAGCGCGCAAGCTTTCAAGAGCACGCGGCGTTGCATAAAGACGATAAGTAGAGATAGTAAAAACACAGCAGCCTAGCAGGTGCTCTCGGTAAAGGGAGCACCTGCCTTGGGAACCGTCTGTCAAGCTTGGGCTCGGACGCAGCTCGCCTCACCTACACGCTGACACTATCGATGCCCTTCTGTAACGCGGTCGCCTGTAACTCCGGTAGCCTTATTCCTTCAGCCCGTGCCACCGTGACGTCCCGCATCCCCAGGAAGCCGAGCATCCAGCGTAGGTATGGCGTAGCGAAGTCGTAGGGCTGCATCGGCCCCTCGGAGTAGCTGCCCCCACTCGACAGGGTGATGTACACCTTTTCCCCTTTTATCAGTCCTTCAGGACCGGCCGGGGTGTAGCGGAAGGTGATATAGGCCCGCGTGAGGTGGTCGAGCCAGGCCTTGAGCGAGGAAGTAATGGTAAAGTTGTAGAGCGGGGGACCCAATGACGGGCACGTCCGCTGCCAGGACTTCGGCAATGGCCTCATCGGAGTGGCGTACGGCCTGGCTACTGCAGGAAACGCAGCGTTTCAAGGAGCTCAGCCGCCGGCTCAAAATTTCGCCCCGCGTCCTGGCTAAGGAATTGGTCGAACTGGAGCAACACCACCCAGTCACCCGCACCGTGCGCAACACACGCCCCGTGACGGTGGCGTACGCCGCCACCGCCCACGCGCATACCCTTGGCGACGTTATCCACGCCCTGCACCGGTGGGGCATGCTGCATCACGCCACGGTCGTGGGGCCGGTTCGCCCGCCCGGGTCGGCCGAGCCTCGGCTACCGGCTGCGGCGAGCTCATAGCCTGGCTGGTCGTATTTGCAATCTACCCGGCCTAGGGGCTGCGCCTGGTGCTGTAATGCGGCGCAGGCGGCCGTCCAGGCAGAGTCGCCGGGGTAGAGCGCGCTGCGCAGATACGAGCAGGTCAGGTGCTGCACGGCCGCCACGCGGGCCGGGTTTTCATCCGTCGTCTCCGTGACGAGGTACCCCGAAATGCCGCCCAGCATATGCTCGGCCCCGAACAAGGTCACGAGGCAATCCGCGCCGGGACTCAGGGTGTAGGCATCCGTGAACCAGGCCGGGCCGCGCGTGGTCAGGGGCGACTGGTCGGCATTGCCCGCCACCACTAGCGTGGGGGTTCGCAACGCCGCGTAGCTTTGGTTGAGGTGCGGGAAATGCTCGGCGGCGAAGGGCGTGAGGGCATCCCCGCCCCGGCCGCCCACGCTCAGCAGCACGCCCGCCTTGATGCGCGAGTCGGTAAAGTCCTCCCCAGGACCGCCATCGGCCGCCAGCACCCGGGCGCCGAGCAGTAGGCCCGCCGTTTGGGCGCCGAACGAATGCCCGGCCACGGCCAGGCGGCTGCGGTCGAGGCGGCCCGCCAGCCCCGGCACGGCGGCTTCCAAGGTTCCCAGCTGGTCGAGAATCTGCCCTAGGTCCTGCGCCCGATAGCGCCACATGTGGGGCTTGCGCGGGTCAGCCAGATAGGCTTTAACGGCTTCGCCGTGGCTGGCCTGCGGGTTGGCGCTCAGCGTGCGCGAATCGAGAAAAGTGGGCTGGACGACCACAAAACCGTGCGCGGCCCAGTACTGCACGAGCGGGGCGTAGCCATCCAGCGATGAACCGAAACCGTGTGCGAACACAATAATGGGTAGCTGAGCGCCCGTGGTGGGCGCCGATACGCGCACGTGCAAGTCGTAGCCCCGGTTCGGCGCGGGCAGCACCACGGGGCTTACCGAAACGACGGGCACTGGTCCGTTGGCGGCCGTAGCTGCAGCTTGAGAGGGAGTAATCATACAAGGAGTAATGGGTTGCTTGCGCAGGGGCGCACTAGCTGCTTCAAAACTATTGCCTACCCCTAACCGCCGTGCTATCAGTTACTAAAAGGATACGGACCTACTTTTCTGGAGACGGGGTAGTTCACCTGTTACCTAGACATCTGGCCCGAGCGTCCGGGTGGACTAAACAGCTGAATAATGGCCTAATCTTTCCCCTAAAGCCACCTACTGTCCCACCTGCGCCCGCAGGAGAGGTAAGCGGTAGGACGGTATTGCTGCCCGTGCTACTTGCCGCCGTTGGTGCGGTTGAGTAGGCCTGACAAGATTCGCTGGGGTAGTAGCCAGCGCAGTAGATACACCAGTTTAGGCTGCGCACCGGCCAGCACGCGGGCCGATTTACCGCCTCGGGTGGCCGCCGCAAACACGACCCGAGCCACCGACTCCGGCGTGGCCGCGTGGGCATAGCTGGCCAGTGTTTGCTCGTGCACGCGCTGGGCATAGGGGTCGTAGGCCGGGGCCGGGACGTACTGAATGGCGGCAGTAAAGTCGGTGCGCACCGTGCCCGGCACGAGGGTGCGCACCCGAATGTTGAACTGCTGCACTTCGTACTGCAAACTCTCCATGAAACCCTCCACGGCGAATTTGGTGGCGTTGTAGACGCTGTAGAGCGGGAAGGCGACGTGCCCACCCACGGAAGTGGTAGTCAGAATAAGCCCCTGCTTCCGGGCGCGGAAATGAGGCAGCACCGCGCGCGTCACATTCATTACCCCGTACACATTCGTGGCAAACTGCTGCTGCACCTGCGCAGGGCTGAGGGCCTCAAAGGCGCCGGCCAGGGCATAGCCGGCATTATTAAAGAGCACATCCAGGCGGCCGAAGGCGTGCAGCGTCGCCGCTACGGCCGCCTCAATGCTGGCCACGTCCAGCACGTCGAGCGGCAGCACCAGCACATTGGATAGGGTGTGTAAATCGGCGGGCGCCTTGGTGGGGGTGCGCATGGTGGCCACGACCTGCCAGCCGCGCTGGGCAAAGTAACGGGCGGTAGCCAGGCCAATGCCCGTGGAAGCGCCGGTAATGAGAATCGTGTGAGTGGAAGTAGTCATCGCATTAAAAATCAATGAGTACACGAAGCGGGTCACCCGGTTGTAAAAGACGTAGCAGCCCGCGAATTGAAGCCTACTGCCGCTTACTGCTCCCTTTTGGTGAGATAGTCCGGCGGAAATACTTCCTGGCCGCGGCGGGCAGCAATGGCCTGAAGTTTTTTCAGGTCCTCTGGACCTAGGTCGGGCTTGGGCAAAAACTGGCCGGCTGCTACCGGTTGGCCGATTTCGGCAAAGAACTCATCTAACCCCGCGGGTACGACCACGCACAGCAGGTGCGCCAGCGCATCCGATTCGTTGCGAAAGCTATGGATGGCGCCGCCCTTGGGAATCTCGACCACGGCTCCTTGACGTGCGGTGTAGGTCTGCGTTTCCGACCGGACGACCACTTCGCCCGCTATCACATAGAAGGTTTCTTGGATGAGCGCGTGGGCGTGGGGACCCGGTCCGCCACCGGGCGGCACCAGCATATCGATAATAGCGTACGCACCAGCGGTCTGGGCCCCGCTGGCCACGATGCGGTACGTGTCGCCCATTACGGATAGCTCGGGGCCATCCTGCGGGTCAAGGGTTCTAACGGAAGTAGGACGCATGAAAAGAGAAGATGGAAGAAAAAGTGGGGAGGGTAGGACAATAGGAAATACCTTGGTAACTACCTAGGCAGCCGCTAGCTGTACACAAGCCTTTCTCCCTTGAATCCAGCTAGTTAGGTGGGCAGGCAAAGTGTTTTTGACGTTGGGCTAGTGTAGACTCAGACGAGACGACGTGCTTACTGGGGCAAGTGCAGGGCGACCCCGATTAAGGCCGCCACGGCGAGGGTAAGCGCCCCGGCCCGCAGGCCGATTACACTGTCCCACCGGTCTTGCAGCGCGCGGGCATCCGGTGGGGTTTGGTGGTTGGTTGCCGCGGCAGTCTGGCGCTTATTGACGGGCTGAGCGACCAGCACATACGCGGCCAGCTGCGTCAGTAAGCCGGCCAGGGCCAGCAGGGCGAGGCGGCCGGGCAGCGTCGGCCAGCCGCCCACCGCAAAAAAGAGCCCCCCGGTCGTGAGCAGGGCCGTGGCGCCGAACAGGGGCATGCGCGCATCCGCCACCGCATGTAGGTGGCCCAGCACCTGCGTGAGACTGGCCTCGTCGACCCGCCGCAGGGCCGGGCGGGCGATAAGGGCGAAGAAAACGTCGACGCCGTACACGACGCCGCTGCTGAGTAAGGCCACGGCCACCAGCCAGGCAGACCAAGATGGGCTCATGACGCATAATGGGTAAGTGGCTCCGGGAACTGAGCCCCCGCTAGGGTGGCCGGCCGGGGCAGGGTGAAAAAGGAGGCCGCCAGCCCCAGCAGCAGGACAATCGCCAGCAAATGGGGCAGTTGCAGGGCTAATGAGACGGTGGACTGGGCCCGCACGACGGTCAGGTCCACGCTGGGAATCAGGGTGCCGAGTAGCAGCACCCAGGCCAGGGGCCGGTCATAGCCCAGCCCGGCGAACAGCGCCAGCAGCAGGCCCGAAAAGACGTCGCGGATGCCTTTGGCGTAGTGAAAGGCGTACTGCGTGTCGGTCGGGGGCAGAAAGACGCCAAAGCCTTCGGCCCCCGCGCGCGGGGCCAGTAGAAAGCGCAGGCCAATGAATACCATGCCTAGGCCAAGGAGCAGACTCAGGCTGCGGGAGAGGGTGCGACGCATAACGGAGAGGAGGTTGGTACGGCACAAAGGTCCAGCCGCCCTCCCCTCCAACTCGTTCACCCAGGTGCATAAATGCGGCGCCGGCTACTACGTCGCGCGGCTCCGAATCCGGCTCAGCGACTGCGGCTGGACCCCCACGTAGGAGGCAATGTAGTACTGCGGAATCCGCTGTAATAGGTCGGGGTAGGTGCGCACGAAGCGGGCATAGCGCTGCGCGGGCGGGTCTTGATAGAACGAGGTGAGCTGGCGCAACATATCCACGAACAGGGTCTCGGCGACGAGGCGTCCCAGCCGCTCGCCTTCCCGCACTTCGCGGTAAAGCCGCTGCAGATTATCAGCTGAGATAGTCAGTAGGTGGGCCTCCTCCAAGGCCTGGATACCGTGGGTGGCCGGCTGGGCCGAGAGAAAGCTCTCGTAGTCGCCGACAAACTCCTGCTCGCGGCCGAAGTAATACGTCAGCCGCTGACCATCGCCGCTTTGAAAGTAGTGAAACACGCCCTGTAGTACGAAACCCACTTTGCGGTTCACCTCGCCGGGCCGCAGGAAAAAGCCGCCCTTGGGCACGGTCTCGGGTACGAACCACTGCCGCAGCAGGTCTTCCTCCGCGGGGGCCAGGGTGATGAAATGGCGGATGGTAGCGAGCAGTGCGTCGTGCATGAGCAAAAAAGATGTCCCCTACCCAGGAGCAACTGCCAAGCAGCGTATAAGCGACGCTGAGGCAGCAAAAGCAGCACGTCAAAAGTAGCAAATGGCTCTCGCACCGGCTAAGCCTTTACTAGGTAGTGCGCGCTACTGACGCACCGCAACAGCTAAAAAGCACCGCGCGAAGGATAGCCTCACCAAATTATTAACGTAAATAACTAACTATCAATACTAAATGTCTCGACAAAGGTCTCTTCATTGGTGCATTAGAGTGTCTATGTAAGTCAGCTAGTCGTTCCGACGAGGCGCGCGGGATAACCAGTCAGCGCCTGCTCTCCTTAAAAACGCAGCAGGCCGAGCCTGTCGCGTTTTGTAGCAGGTTGTTGCGCACACGGGCTACACCACCGGCACGATACCGCCGTCGATTTGATAGTTAGCCCCGGTAATGTACTGGGCTTCTGCTGACACCAGAAACGCGACCAGGCTGGCCACTTCTTCGGGGTCGGCCATGCGGCCCAACGGCGTGTAGCCTACCTTGGCCAGCATGTTCTGGAAGGCTTCCTCGTAGCTGCTGCCCGCCGAAGCGGCTATCCCTTCGATAAACGCTTGCATTTGAGGCGTTTTTACCACGCCCGGCGACACCGTATTGACCCGGATGCCTTGCGGGCCGACTTCGCCGGCCAGCGCCTTGCTGTACGCGTTCAAGGCTGCCTTCGCCGCCGAATACGCCATCGTAAAATCCCAAAAGGGCTGAACAGCCGCAAACGTCGAGATGTGGATAATCACCCCGCTTTGTTGCGCAATCATCGTAGGCAGCAAGGCTTTGTTGACCCGCACAGCGGCCAGAAAGTTCAGTTGCAGCTCGTGTAGCCAGTGTTCGTCCGTGAGCGTACTGTAGCCCCCCGATGGGCTGGTATTGGCGCCGGCATTATTGA
The DNA here is from genome assembly GCA_964251335.1 of uncultured Hymenobacter sp. GTDB lineage: Bacteria > Bacteroidota > Bacteroidia > Cytophagales > Hymenobacteraceae > Hymenobacter. The sequence goes on along the minus strand of CAXUKA010000005.1, from coordinate 40,150 downwards.
CGATGACATCAATGCGACCGTAGCGGGCCAAGATTTCCCGAGCCACCTCGTTGCCACTGGTTGCCTGCGTCAGGTCGGCCGGGATGAAGTGGTAACTCCCGTCCGTGTCCGGGGCCGCCGAGCGAGCCGTCACTATAACTTGGGCGCCGGCCGCTACCAGCTTGTTCACAATAGTCTTGCCGATGCCTTTCGTACCGCCGGTTACTAGGGCTACTTGCCCTGTCAAAGAGTTGCTCATGATGCGTAAAATGAATGTGAAGAAAAAGAAGGTTAAAGAAGAAAAATATTCTGAAGCACTTGTCTAGTGAACCACTGATAATCAAATTTATACTAGTTCAGTAGGGGAGGCAACAAAGGCCCACCATCAACAGGAATGAGTTATCTCCAAATAGTTTCACAAAGGAACTATAGACTGTTACTTTGTGAAACTATTAGCGATTATTTCTCCTTACAAACTAGTTACCTCCTCGTAACCATCGCCTTTGCCCGATTCTGCTCCCATGCGTGACACCGCTTTTCGTGCTTCTACCTGCTCCATGACCCGCACCATGAGCGTGCTGGGCACTAAGTGGAAACCCATCATCCTGGTAATGCTCACCCAGCGGCGGCGCTTTGGCCAGCTCGCGCAGTTCATACCCCTCATTTCGCGCAAGGTGCTCGCTGAGCAACTCAAGGAACTGGAGGAGGATGGCCTCATCTGCCGCGAGGCCTTTGCCGAGTTGCCGCCCCGAGTGGAGTACTCCCTCACGGCACACGGAAAGGCCTTGCTTCCCATCCTCGACCAGCTCTGCGCGTGGCACAGCGCCGCGCCCGCTACGCAGGCAACCGAGCCCAAGGGATAATGCGGCCAAAAAAACGAACAGATGGGGAATGCAACTAGCCCCGAAAGGTGCAGTGATGCAGTGATAGGAAAGCGCACAGACGCTCTTTCGGCATCGGCTAGCTAAAACTTTACCGCGCTCACCAGCAATAGCTTGCTCCTATTGCCAGATTCTCTCCTGCTTGACCAATCTACCTCCCCCAACTGCGGTAAGCTCCCCCCTGCCTGTTAACCAAGGCTTGGGTTGCTGTCGATGTACTTAAGGCGGTAAAAACGTAAATCCTCACCCGAATCTGCGGGCGGCAATTGCAAAATTTGCCCTCGTATCCTAGCCCTGCCCTTCGTCATGCGTATTCCGCAACAGTACCTCAGCCGACAGGCGGAAATCAGTGCTTCTTTCCTCCAGGTGATGAATTAGCTGATGGACGATTTTATGGCGGGGACCGGCTAGAGGAAATGGGCCACATCCGAGCTATCGCTAGTGTCATATGTTTGCACCCGACGCACGTCAGCGCGATTGTGAAGGCGCACACCGGGCATCATCCGTGCTACTTTTTCGAGCTGCGTATTCTTCAAGAGGCCAAAATCCTGCTAGTCGACCCGGCTGCCTCGGTGAGTAGCGTGGCAGGCCGCGCCGTTTCGACGAGTTCACAGCCTTATTTTCAACTCGATACATGGGACTCCACCTCGGTGGTCGAGTGACTAAGGCGCGCTCCTTATCAGCTTATTTCATAATGAGTACGTTCATTTAATAATCTATCGCCTTCGTATGGTCGAACCATTCGCCACCTATCTGACTGCCCACGGCCCGTTCACACAGGCCGACTTAGCGCGCATAGCCTCGGTCGCTAGCCCGAAAAAGCTCAAGCGCCATGACCAGCTGTTACAAGCGGGTGAGGTATGTCGCTATGAAGCCTTTGTCGTGCGGGGCTTACTGCGCCTGTACCGCGTCGGCCCGGATGCGACGGAGCGCATTATGCGCTTTGCCGCCGAGAACTGGTGGATTTGTGACCTGGAAAGCTTTCACCAAGGAGTACCTGCCAAGGGAGTAATCGAAGCTCTGGAAGACAGTGATGTGCTGCTCTTCTCGAAGGACAATTGGGAAGCCTTGAAGCGAGACGTTCCCGCCTTCAATGCCCTGCAAGCCCAGGTCATCAGCCGCAGTCTGGAGGCGCAGTGCGACCGGCTGCACACGGCCCTGGGCATGTCGGCAAAAGAGCGGTACGAGGTGTTTGTGAAAGCTTTTCCGCATTTTCATAATCGCGTCCCCTTGCGCATGGTCGCCGCTTATCTGGGCGTTTCGCGCGAAACCCTGAGCCGCGTCCGCAAACAGGCCATGCTTACTAGAGCCTAATTAATTTGTGACAAATGCCCTCTTTTGCCTAGGTAGGTGCGCGGAATTTTGCGGCGTCAGTCAATCGGATGACTGTCGGCTTCAACAAGCGCAAGACCATGAAAAAGAATATTTTAATTACGGGTGTCAGTAGTGGGCTCGGCAAGCGCCTAGCGCTTACGCTGGCCAGCGAAGGCCACCGCGTTGTGGGTACCGTGCGTACCGCGCTCGACCCCCACTCGGCGGTGACCCAGGAGTTCGCCGCCCACCCCACCCTCACCACCCTGGTCATGGACATCACCCAGGAAGAATCGGTGACGCAAGGCGTAACGGCTGCCCTACGCGAGTTGGGTTACTTGGACGTGCTGATTAACAATGCGGGGGTGACGGGCTTCGGCCTGGTCGAGGCCACGTCGGTAGCGCAGATGCAGCGCCTCTTTGAGGTCAATCTCTTCGGCGCCGTGCGTACGAGCCAGGCCGTGCTGCCCGGTATGCGGCAGCAACGGGCGGGGCTGATTATCAACGTCTCGAGCGGGGCAGGGCTGTTTGCGCTGCCCTACTCCGTGCCCTATTCCATGGCCAAGTTCGGCCTCGAAGCCTTTACCGAAGGGTTGCGGCAGGAAGTGCAGACCTACGGCATCGAAGTCGTGGCGGTGTTGCCGGGCGCCTTCGTCACGGGCATTGGCGACTCGGCCGCCCGCTACGGGCCCGACCGGGCGGAGATAGCCATGGCCTACGGACCTGCGCCGGCGCAAGCCCTGGCTCAGGTGGGGACCACCCTCTACGGCAAGGTAGCCGCGTATAGCATGGAACCGCAGGAGCTGGCGGACGCGGTGTCACAGCTGCTGGCACTGCCGGCCGGTACCCGTCCATTCCACACCAGCGTCAACCGCATCACCGATAATCTGGAGCAGGAATACGTGGCTACCCGGCAATCCTACTTCGACACGTGGATGCGGCGTATGGGGCTGGGCGTTTCATAAACACTGGGTGGCGCGATTCTGCTCTTCGCGCTACTAGCACCTGCTTCGGCTACCGCCCACCAGAAGCCTATTAACGCTTGATAGGCTTCTGGTGAATGGCAACCTCGTTCCCCTACCTCGCGACGGGCGCCACTTTACTGCGACCAGATTTCGCGTGCGGCTTACCATCTTATGAGTAACTCGAAATAAGCTATTTGCTCGCTATACTTTCTAGTAGTTATTTAGGCTAAGTTTGGCAGTAAGCGGTCTACTGCCTAGCTTTCGATATAGCTACGCTGTCCTATCTTATGCTTCAGCCTCGCTCGCGGCGTGCTCAGCAGCGGCGCCGTCGCCAGCGCGTTGTCCTGGCCGTATTGCTTTGCGTGACAGTAGGGAGTGGGGCGTACCTGCTATACTAAGAAGTCATGCTGTTTTGGCAGGAAGCGCAGTGGGAACGAGTTCCTTCCCCTTCGGACCGACAAAAAGGCTTTACCACCGCTGATACTACCCGTATCCCTCCTATCTCCAGCTTTCGCGTAAGATGCCCCCTACTATTCCCTCCTTTACGCTAGGCGCGTTGGCTACCTAACGAAGCCCAACCCGCCGGTGTACTGCTGCTCGAGCCAGCTGTAACTCCGCTGCCCCCGCCTTGTTTTCAGCTGTTCCGCAGTACGTATTCTACCATCGGGCTGTGCCTCGATGGCCATGCTCAGTAGCTTCGAGAGCCTAGGCAATTAGCGTGGGTCGCGGCGACGGCTAAATTATCACCGCGACTCTGTGCTACTAGCAAATGGTCGCCTTGCGGCGTAAATAATTGATTATCAGAGTAAATTACTCCAATAAAGGCTCCATCGTTGGTATAGCAGCACATTTCACCGTTTTTGCTCAACTACTCACTCAAATGCAAAAAAGCTCTCCAGCAAATGGTCGTGGCTGTTGCAGAACTGGACACAATACTTGCAAACAATGCTTCGGCGAATTAAAGCAACTTGGAAAAGGCAGCTTAAACGACTTTGTATCTATGTAGCGGCTAACCTACGCTGTTGCTTACTGGTTGATAAGCTCCGCAACAGCCACAGTCGTTTGTATAATGTAAAAAGGGGTTGCATTATTAAAAATCACGCTTTTACTTATACAAACAGGAAGTGCTGAACCCGCTACAGCTGACGTTCTCTTAGCTAAAAAGCAGCTTTTTGGCTACAATAATTCGTGATTTGGCTACTTTCAACAAGGCCGCGAAGCGGAGCTTTGCATTCCAGTCAGGCTACTCTACCCGTGCCTGACGGACGCTGTTCCTGCAGGGCAGCGTACTGTTGCCCTACTCAAGTCAAGGGGGCTTCCTACTCGTTCAGCTAACCCAATGTTGGTTGGCCAGCCATCACGCCCGCCCTGATGAAAAACCAGCGCCCGTTGCCGTATCGCATTTCCTCCATTACCCAGCAGCACGAGCTACTGGGGCTGCTAGGGCCAGAGCACCCGTTGGTGAGCGTTATCGACTTCGCGCAGGGCGGCGCGATTACGACGGAGATGACCGGCAAATTCACCACGGATTTTTACACGATTACGCTCAAGCAGCAGTGCACTAATAAAACGCTTTACGGCCAGCAGTTTTACGATTTTGACCAAGGCATGCTCTCCTTTATTGCCCCCGGCCAAGTCTTGTTTTGGGAGGCGGACAGCACCCTGCCCACGACGGGCTGGATGCTGGTGGTGCACCCAGATTTTATGCGCCACCATACCCTAGGGCAGCGCATCAAGGAATACAACTTCTTTCACTACGCCGTGAATGAAGCGCTGCACTTGTCGCCTAGGGAAGAGAAGCGGATAGAGCGCTTGCTACGCAGTATCCGCCGCGAGTACCGGGCCCCGCTCGATGCATTTAGCCAGCCCGTACTGCTGGCGCAACTGGAACTGCTGCTGCACTACGCCAATCGGTTTTACCACCGCCAGTTTCTAACTCGCCAGCAGGCTAATACGGACTTACTGGCTCGGTTTGCAACGGTGGTGGCCGACTACGTGAACGGGGCTACTCTTCAGGAGCAGGGACTGCCCACGGTGCGCTATGTAGCCGAACAGCTGCACCTGTCGCCCGCGTACCTGAGCGACCTACTCAAGAAAGCCACCGGCCTGAGCGCGCAGCAGCACGTGCACCAAGCCCTCATTGAGAAAGCAAAGGAGCTGCTAGTAGCTTCTCGCCTCTCGGTCAGCGAAATAGCTTACCGTCTGGGATTTGAGCATTCGCAGTCGTTCAGTAAGCTCTTTAAACAGAAGACGCTGCTCACCCCCCTGGCTTTCCGGCAATCATTTGATTGAGCGACAAGTTCGACTCTTCCTGCAATCCCTTGACTACCAGCTGAGTGGCTGAATTGCTTTTGGCATAACGAAGCTCTGCTGACCAGCAGCGGCTCGCCTACCCCTATTATTTTTTAACACCTGCATAGGCAAAACAATGGTAACTAAGTGGACAACTGACAACATTCCTTCGCAAGCAGGAAGAACCTTCGTAATTACCGGCGCCAATAGCGGAGTGGGACTTGGCGCGGCCAAAGAAATCGCCAAAAAGGGCGGTACGGTAGTCCTGGCAGTACGAAATTTAGAGAAGGGCAAGCTCGCCCTAGAAGAAATCCGGCAAGAAACCAAGGAGGCAACACTTGAGTTGATGCAGCTTGACTTAAGCGACCTCGACTCGGTCAAACGGTTCGCGGACGAGTTTAGGCAAACGCATCAGCAGCTTGACGTGCTGCTCAATAACGCGGGCCTGAACAATATGACCCGGCAGGTAACCAAGCAAGGCTTTGAAGACCATTGGGGTACCAACCACTTAGGGCCCTTTGCCTTAACGGCCAACTTGTTGCCGCTACTGCTGAAAACCCCGCGGGCCCGCATTGTGACGGTAGCCAGCTTTGTACCGAAGCTGAATCGGGTGGCAATGGACTGGAACGACTTGCAGTTCGAGAAGCGGAAATACGACGGCATGACGGCCTACGGGCAAAGTAAGCTGGCTAACATCCTATTTGCGCTGGAACTGGATAGGCAGCTGAAAGCCCACGGCAGCACCGTGCTATCGGTACTGGCCAGCCCCGGCTATGCTAAGTCGGGCATTCAGCAAGGCCGGGGTTTACTGGTTCGCCTGATGACACTGGTTTTGGCGCAAAGCGCAGAAATGGGGGCGCTGCCCTCCCTGCGCGCGGCCTTCGACCCCACGGTGCGGGGTGGCGAGTTTTTCAGCCCGGTGAAAATGAAGGAAATGCGCGGGTATCCGGAGCGGATAGCCGTACCAGAGCAGGCCTTATCGGAAGAAGCCCAGCAAAAGCTGTGGCATCTAAGTGAGGAAATGACTCACACGCACTTTACTTGGGGCGACCTTACGGAAACGGCAATTCGCTAAAATAGCCCTTGTTTGTAGTTGGTTTCACTTGGCAAAATGCAGGCGCCTAAGGGTTAATTCACAACCCATTGCGCGTAAGTATTGCAGCACGTCCTCCCCTAGTACTGAAATACCCAACTAACGCTTACACCGACCAGCCGCCGTCTACATTCAGGGTTGCGCCCGTGACGTAGCTGGCGGCGTCGCTGGCCAGAAAGGCCACTACCTGACCAATCTCCTGGGCTTCGCCGAAGCGCCCTAGCGGAATATCCGCCACTAGCGCGGCCACCACGGCGGGGTCGGTGGGCGTGAGGTCGGTGGCGATGAGGCCGGGCTGCACCACATTGACCGTGATGCGGCGTGGGGCCAGGTCGCGGGCCCAGGCGCGGGTGTAGGCGGCCAGCGCGCCCTTGGTGGCCGCGTAGTCGCCCAGGCCGGCAAAGGGCGTGCGCACGTTGGAGCCGGAACCAATGTTGATGATGCGCCCGCCGGTGGGCAGGTAAGGCACGGCCGCCCGCACGGTTTGGACAGTGCCCCAGCTATTTACTTGCCAGAGGTACGCCAGGGCAGCCTCGTCGGGCGCCGCCTCGTCGATGGGGCTCATAGCGTGCACGCCCGCATTATTGACTAAGATGTCAAGCTGGCCGAACTCGGCGATTAGCGCACCTAGGGCGGCGCGCACCTGCTCGGGCTGGGCGGTGTCGGCTTGCAGGGCCAGCGCCGTGCCACCAGCCTGCGCGATATCGGCGACCAGGGCTTGCGCGGGCGCCGCGCCCCGCACGAAGGTGAAGGCCACCCGCACGTTCTCGGCCGCCAGGGCCCGCACGATGGCTGCCCCAATGCCCCGACTCCCGCCCGTTACCAGGGCTGCTTTTCCAGTTAATCCGTTCATAAGCTCTTGCTTGGCTAGCTGGTAAAAGCAGCTTGCAGAGACAAAATTCCTCCTGGTCGCAAACCAAAACAAGTACGGATAACTTATTCAGCCAGGGATAATTTAATCACCTAGGAGTATAATTGGGGTGCTGCCTGGGTCTCGCTCAGCCGCGTTAGATATGTATCAGAAGAAGATTGCTAATACCCTGGATTGCGGGGCAGTGCTGACTAAAGAGGTGCTCAACGGCAAGTGGAAAACCACGCTGCTGAGTTTTATCGCGCAGGGGGTGCACCGGCCCAGCGACTTGCAGCGCAGCATTCCGGGCATCACGCAGCGCGTGCTCCATGTGCAGCTGGCGGAGCTGGAGCAGCACGGCCTATTGCGCAAAACCATTTTCGCTCAATTGCCCCTCAAGGTAGAATACCACCTCACCAGCCTAGGCAATTCCATTCTGCCAGTCATCGCGGTGCTGGAGCAGTGGGGCAATACCCACCGGGCAGCAGTGACGCAGGCGGCCGCCTCAGCTGCCGAGCTGGTGGCGGCAACGCCTTAACGCACAATGGAAAGCGTGTGCACGCCCCGCTGCACGGGCAATGAGTAAGCGGTTTTGACTATGCGCAGCGGCTCGGGGCCGGTGGCCGCGCCCACTACGCGCCAAAAATCGATGTGGCCCGGCCCGGTGAGGTTATCCAATTCGCCAAAATTGGCCACGGCCAACCGCCGGCTGCTGGCATCGAACGCGGCCGACTCGGGCAGCATACCGTCGAAGGTGAAGGTGCCGGCCGCCGTGAGCTGGCCACTGGCCGCATCTACGGCGAAGAGCGAGAGCGAGGCGTAGCGCCCCCGCGCCGGATTGCCCAATGGCAGGTACGTGTGCTCCAGGTTGACCGTCACCAGCAACTGCCCATCGGGGCTGATAGTTAGCCCCTCGGGGATGGTGCCCGTGGGCAGCCGGCTTACCACTTCGTGCCTTGGGGGCTGGCCAGGTGCGGGGTGCGCATCGAGACGGATGCTGAGTACTACCCCGCCTTGCGGTGGCGCATTGGGCGGCGGGGCGGGCGTGCCGTTCACAAACAAGGTGCGGCCATCGGGGCTGAAGCAGCTGAGCAGCGTACCCGCTTCGATGGCTACTTCATTGCCCCACGGCCGCAGCTGCCACTGCTGGCCAGCGGGTTGTACTTCGGCCAGCAGCACCCGGTGCCGCGTGACGTTGGTAAGGGCCAGCAGGGGGCGGGTCGGGTGAAAGAGGGCGTGCACCAGCTCGTCGCCCGGCGTCCAACCCGGAATGGGCACCGCCACGCCGCCGGTCAAATGTCCGCCCGCCAGGTGGTAGAACCACAGCGGCGTAGCGGTACCATCGCCGGCCGGGTGCACCGCTAGGGCCACCAGCGTGCCATCGGCACTCATCGATACTGACACGGCCCGCGCTGGCCCGGTGAGTTGCTGCACCACGCGGGGTTTTTGGGGGTCCATCAAATCTACTACCGTGAGGGTGCGCCCATTGGGCAGCCCGCTCAGCTTGACATCGGTACCCGACGATGGGCGGGAGCCGCGCGTTTCAATGACCAGGGCGTAGCGGCCATCAGGCGTGGTCGTGACGGCGGCGGGTGGGCCGGTTACGGAGTTACTCAAGGGCAGCGTGCGCACACTGGTCGGAGCCACCTGGTGGCCATCGAAGGTCAGCACATTCAGCGCATCGGCACCCGCAATGGGTCCTAGATGGTCGTCGGCGTAGGCAGAGGGCACCATGTCGGCATCGGATAATGCCAGCAGGGCTTTGGCTTGAAAATTATCGTTTTGCAGTGCGGGCGGGGCCGCTGGCTGGGCCTGTAGTGCGGAAGCCAGCAGCACGAAGCTGGCTGTGCAAAGTAGCCGGACCAGCAGAAAGGCGAGGCGCATGACGGAGCAGTAAAGAAAGCAGGGGTAGGCAACGACAAGGCACCAGCCTACCCCTAGAGTAACAGAGCTGAAATTCAATCACCTATTGCACCCTAGGCGTCGGGAAAGTCCGCCCCATTGCCGATGGCCGCGTACTGTTCAATCTCAGCCTTAATAGCAGTAAACTTTTCCAGGGATTGCTGTACGGCCCGCTTGCCCAGTGGCAGGTGCAACGGTGGGTTTTCCATGCGCACAAGGTCGAATATGGCCTGCGCCGCCCGGTCAGGGTCACCAGGTTGCTTGCCGCTGTTGGCCTGCGCTGCCGCCTGGGCCTTGCCCACCGTAGGCTCGTAGTCGGCAATGGCCACCGGCGTGTAGGTAGCCGAGCGTCCCGCCCAGTCGGTGCGGAAGCTGCTGGGCTCGATGTTGGTAACGTGAATCCCCAACGGGCTGACCTGCTGGGCCAAGCTCTCGCCAATACCTTCGAGGGCAAACTTGGAACCGTGGTAAATACCCGTACTAGGAAAAGTAGTGAGTCCGCCTAGGCTGGTGACGTTGAGGATGTGGCCGCTTTTGCGGGCACGCAGGTGCGGCAACACCGCCCGAATCACGCGCAAAGGCCCGAATACGTTGATGTCAAACTGGCGCTGCACCTCGGCATCCGGTATCTCTTCGATGGGGCCTAGCGAGCCGTAGCCTGCGTTGTTAACTACCACGTCTAGATGGCCCAGCCGTTCGATGGCGTCGACCACGGCCCGTTGCACTTGGGCTTCATCGGCCATGTCGGCCAGCAGGCCAATACCGTTTTCACCGGCCTGCCTACTGAATTCGTCAGCCTGGCTTTGCTCGCGAAAGGTGGCGGCTACCTTATCACCTAAGTGCAAAGCCAGCTCGGCCAAATGCTTGCCCAGACCGGTACTTACGCCGGTTATAAACCAATGCTTGGTCATACTCAAAAATTACTAAAATGGGGTTTTCTATATCCCTTGAATACGGCCACTAACCAAGCTTGGGTAGCTACAATCTTGCGGTTTTAGGCGACAATCTTGCGGTTTTTCAATCAAGGCTGGGATAGGACAGCCGACGGTAATTGACCCGTTATATGCTGGAATACCGCAGCAAAATGTCCTGCGTTTTGGTAGCCGACCTGCCGGGCCACTTGGCGTACGCTCAGCCGGCCTAGGCGCAGCAGGCGCGTGGCCTGCTCTATGCGCTGCTGCTGCACATAGTGGTAGGGCGTGAGCCCGGTAGCCAGCTTAAAGCTGCGGCAAAAATGATAGGTGCTCAGACAGGCTACCCCGGCTAGGTCTTCCAGCGTGATGTGGCTCGCCAACTGGTCCTGCACGTAGTCCCGCACGCGCCGCAACTGCTCGGCCCGCAACGCACCGGTTGCGCGGGGCGCTCGCGCCGACAACGTGCTGTGGCGATGCACCAGCTGCCCGGCCAGCATCTGGGCCACCGTATCAGCATACAGGGAATGACCAGCCGGCTGGGTAGTTATCTCCCGCACCAATGCCCGGCCCAGCTCCCCGAGCAACGGGTCGTCAATGCCGGAATCATCCCGAATTTCCAGCCGGGAGGCATTGAGACCGGCTTCCGCGGCCGTTTTCAGCAGCAGGGCGTTATCCAGGTGCACGTGCACCGTGGTAATGGGCTGGTCGGTCACCCCTTGCCAAGCCATTTCGTAGGCTGGCTGGTGCACCGCCGACAAGTACACGCTGCCCGGCTGCACCAGCAGGCGCCGCTGGTGGCCCTGGCGGGCAAGGCTCATGTGCATCGCCCCCGCCAGCTGCACAATCAGTTGCGTCTGCTGCACCGGTTCTACTATCAGTGGGGCCAAATGCGCTGCCCACTGATAGAGCTGCGCCGTGAGATGGCGAGATTGATGGTGAGCCAGTAGCGTGGCATTGGGGTACGCAATGGGCCCTGTCAAACTGGTCGCTGCGGCAGCGTTAGCTATAGCAGCAGTAAATGGTTTTTCCATGATTGAACATCTTTGCACGACCACTGCCTTGCCGCAGGCACTACTATTAGTGAATACAACAGTAGGTATACCAAGGTATGTTTTTATTCACCGGAGCGGCGTTCACCACCCTTCTTGCGTATTTCCATTCCAAAAACACTTCCTATGCCTGCTCTCACCCACCGCCTGATTCAAGCCAATGGCCTCGCGATGCAGCTAGCCGAACAAGGCGAAGGCCCGTTGGTGCTGCTTTGCCACGGCTTCCCCGAAACCAGCTATGCCTGGCGGCACCAACTGCCGGCGCTGGCCGCGGCAGGCTTTCATGCCGTGGCCCCCGACTTGCGCGGGTACGGCGGCACGGCCCGCCCGGCTGGCACCGACCAGTACAACCTGCTGCAACTGGTGGGCGACCTAGTCGGCCTGCTCGACGCGCTGGCCGTCGAGCAGGCCGTGGTGGTGGGCAATGACTGGGGCGCCACGGTGGCCTGGCACGCGGCGCTGCTGCGGCCCGACCGCTTCCGGGCCGTGGTGGCCTTGAGCGTACCCATGATGGGGCAGCCCCCGGTCGCGCCCACCACCCTCTTTCCCCAAACCTCGGATGCCCTGCTCTACACGCTGTACTTCCAAAAACCAGGGGTAGCGGAAGCCGAACTAGAGCAGCAGGTGCGGCTAAGCCTGCGCAAAATCTACTGGGCGGCGGCCGGTGAGGTCGGGCCCCGCCAGCCTGGTGACGATACGCCCAACCCGTTCGGGATGGTATCGCGCCAGCAGGGCTTGCTCGCGCCCCTACCCGACCCGGCCACGCTGCCCGCCTGGCTCACGGAGGCTGACCTAGATGTGTATACGGACGCCTTCACGGCCAGCGGCTTTGCGGGCGGCTTGAACTACTACCGTAACTTGGACCGCAACCGGGAACTGCTACTCGCCTTCCAGGGGCTTCAAGTGCAGGTGCCCGCCTTGTTTCTGATTGGGCAGCGAGATGTGGGGCTAAGCATTCCCGGCATGCGGGAAATCATCGCCGACATGCCTCGGCTGGTACCCCATTTGCGCCCCACCATCGAGCTAGCCGACGCGGGCCACTGGTTGCAGCAGGAGCGGCCCACCGAAGTAAACGCCGCGCTGTTGGACTTCTTGTACAGTCTGTAAACGAATAGTCGCGTTGTTTACAACGCGCTTCATCGCCAAAGAACATCTAGGTTCTTCAGCCCACTCCAACCCTACCTAGGCTAACCTAATGAGCCTGCGCAAATTCGTCGTACACAGCTTTGGCGATGGTAGCAATGACTCGCTCCCTAGCCGCGGTATCGGCGTAAGAATTGGCCACGAAAACGGCGAGCGCCACGTGCTGGCCGTTGGGCAGTAGCATGACGCCCACGTCATTGAGGGCGGGCGATAGCCCCTGCACATTGGTGGCCGAGGTGCCCGTGCGGTGGGCGACGGGCGTGCCGGCCGGCAGCAGTCCTTTCAGGCGCTGCGGACCCACCGACGTGTCCAGCAGGAGCTGCCAGAGCAATTTACTGCTGGGTTTCGACAAGGCCGTTTGCCGGTACACCTGGCTAAGCAAGTCGAGCTGCGCCGAGGGGTAGCTCCAATTGCGGTACTGGTTGGCCCACACGGCCGCCATCTGCGCTTCCGAGACTTCAACTACGAAGGGCTTGATGCCTAATTGCCGGACATAAGCTGTCAGCTTTGCCGGGCCGCCGGCCAGCTGTAAGAGCTTGTCGCAGGCGTTATTATCGCTCACTGTGACCATGTACGTGAGCAGCTCGTGCAGCGAGAGGCGGACGTTGCCCGCCGGGTACTTCTTGCTCAAAGGACTGGTGCGGTCAGGCAAGTCGGCTTTGGTAAGAAGCACGGGTTGGGCTAGTTGCAGCCGGCCGCGGTCCACTTCGTGCAGCACCTGCATGGCCAGGGCCAGCTTGAATACGCTCAGCATCGGATAGCGCTGCTGATTGTGGTAGCTGAGCGTATCGTTGGTTTCTAACACGCGCAAGGCCACGCCCACCTTGGCGGGGGCAGCCGCGCTGGCTAGCTGCGCTAGCGTGGTGCGCAAAGCCGGGTGCTGCGCCTGAACGGAAGAGGCAGCCAGTGCGCAAGCCCCAGCAACTAAATAGCGGGTAAACATGCCCAAAAGTAGCAAGCAAGCCTGCCCTGGTTGGGAATGGCACCTGCTGTTACCCCCTACGATGCGGCTCATGGTAAAAATGGAAACACTAAAGAGTGACCGGACAGCTCAAGCGGTAGCACGCTTGCATAGGGAATAATTTACCCCTAGGGGAATCGGTTTTCCCGCCTTGCCGCCGGTCGCAGTGGGACGGACCTTTGCCCCTACACCTACCAAGCCACCCTATGAATTATCAACTGTTTGGCACGAAGACGGGACTGCGCGTGAGCGAATTGGCGCTGGGCACCAGCAACTTTGGTACAGCCACGAGCTACGGGGCCGACCCGGCCGAGGCGCGTCGCATCTGGGAGGGCTATGTGGCGGCGGGCGGCAACTTCATCGACACCTCCGACGCCTACCAGCAGGGCGAGGCCGAGCGCCTGGTGGGCCAGTTGATGGGAGCCGACCGGGGCGACTTCGTGCTGGCCTCCAAGTACTCGCGCACGGCCAGTCCCACGGCGGCCATCGCACAGCTCGGCAACCACCGCAAGGCCATGACCCAGGCCGTGGAGGCCAGCTTGCGGCGCCTGGGTACCGATTACCTCGACCTCTACCTCGTGCACCTGCCCGACAGCGTGACGCCGGTAGCCGAAATCGCCCGCGGCTTTGAGGACCTGGCGCGGGCCGGCAAAATCCTCTACGGCGGCTTCTCTAACTTCCCCGCCTGGCGCGTGGCCAGCGCCGTGACCCTGGCCGAGCTGCGCGGCTGGGTGCCGCTGGCGGGTGTGCAAGTTGAGTTCAGTCTGCTGCAACGCACGGCCGAGCGCGAGCTACTGCCCATGGCCGAAGGCCTGGGGCTGGGCGTAATGGGTTACTCGCCGCTGGGCGGCGGCGTGCTCACCGGCAAGTACCGGCAGGGCGAAACCGGTCGCGCCACCCTGGTTGGGGCTGAAATCGACTCGCCCCATATCAACGCCATTCTGGACGAACTGCTGGCCATTGCGCGCGAGGTGGAAGCCACGCCCGGGCAGGTCGCCACGGCTTGGGTGAAAGCCCGTGGCGTGCTGCCCATCATCGGGGCGCGCACCCGCGCCCAGCTCGACGACCAACTCATGGTTACCTCGCTTACGCTCAGCCCCGAGCAGCTGCACCGGCTGAATGCCGTGTCGGCGGTGCCCCTAGGCTACCCGCACGAACTGCTGGCCGCCCAGCACAACCTGCTCACTGGCAACCGGGCCGACCAGGTGAGCTGGCCCACCCGCCCGGTGGCCTGACCCACTGGCTGCCAGCACTTACGCGTTGACTTCGGCGGGCGCGGCCGTGAGCACGCGTTGCAGCTGCGGCTTGTGCGCATCGCCCCAGCGGCCCATCACGTCAATCAGCGGCAGCAGCGATTCACCCAACGGAGTCAGGTGGTATTCTACCTTCAATGGCACCTGCGCAAACACGGTTTTAGTGACTAGCTCGTGGGTTTCCATTTGCTTGAGCTGCATCTGAATCACGCGTCGGGTGGCGCCAACTAGCTTTTTCTGCAGTTGGCTGGGCCGGTGGCAGCCGTGGGCAATGTAGTAGAGCAGGCTGATTTTCCACTTGCCGAGCAGCACTTCGCGCAGCAGATGCAGGCCGCACTCTGGGTTAAACGGGATTTTTCGTTCGTACATACTCTCTCCAACCCGGCAAAGCGCCGCGCGGTTTTCTCTCCCCCATTTGCCCCTTCCTATGAGTACTCCCGTAGCCGTTATCACCGGCGGCACTTCCGGCATTGGGTTCGCCACGGCTCAAAAATTTGCCGAGCAGGGCTACGACCTCGTGCTGGTCGCGCGCGATGCGGCGGGCCTGCGCGCGGCCGAGCAACGCCTTGCTGCCCACGGCCGGCAGGTAACCGGCCTAGTGGCCGACTTATCCCGGCCGCAGCAGGTGCCAGCACTGGTGGCGGCCGTGCAAGCCGTGGCACCCCGCCTCGATGTGCTGATAAATAACGCGGGGCTGGCCCGGTTTGCAGCACTAGCAGACTATAGCAGCCAGGACTACGATGTCTTATTCGACTTCAACGTGCGGGTACCGTTCCTGCTCATCCAAGCCTTATCGCCCCAGCTGATAGCCAGCCGGGGCAGTATCGTCGTCGTATCCACCTACTGGGCGCAAAAAATGCCGCACGGTCGACCCTCTTCGCTATATTCGGCTAGTCGGGGTGCTATGATAGCCATGGTGAAGGCGCTAGCCAGCGAATTAGGCGAACAGGACGTGCGCGTCAATGCCGTAGCCCCTGGCTCGACCGCCACTGAGACCCTAGGGCAGTGGCACGCTAGCCTGCCGGATGAAAAACAAGCTGAGTTTGACCAGGAAATACGGCGCAACTACCCGCTGCCGCGCCTGGGCCGGCCCGCCGAGATTGCCGAGGCCATCTTCTTTTTAGCGTCCGAAAAGGCAAGTTGGATGACTGGCCAACTCCTGCAAGTTGACGGGGGCTTTACCATTCGGTAGCTCGACTCCACCAAGGTAACAGCCGCCCTGCTCCGTGAGCTGCCCCCAAATCTCCTCGAATAAATGTGGTCGGCCTTCTTACGGCAGCTACTTACTGAGCAGTCGTCCCTAGTAATCGTCGAGCGCTGTAGCCCCAACGCCCGACAATTACTAGGCAGCTAACGAACAACTTACAATGTGGCCATATCAATCACAAAGCGGTAGCGCACATCGCCCTTCAACATACGCTCGAAGGCCGGGTGAATATCCTTGATGTCAATGAGTTCAATATCAGACACAATGTTGTACTCAGCACAGAAGTCCAGCATTTCCTGGGTTTCGGATAGGCCACCCGCACCCGAGCCGGTCACTGTTTTGTTGCCGTTGGCCAAGCTGAAGGATGACACTTGCAGCGGGGCCAGCGGCATGCCTACGTTGATGTAGGTGCCGTTGGTGCGCAGCAGCGGCAGGTATAGATTGATGTCGTGGTCTGCGGCCACCGTGTCGAGAATGAAGTCAAACCGGCCCTTGGCGGCGGCTACCTCTTCTGGGTTTTTCGTCACCACAAAGTGGTGCGCACCTAGCGCTTTGGCATCTTCACGCTTGGCTTCCGAGGTGCTGAGCACCGTCACCTCAGCCCCGAAGGCTACGCCGAACTTGACGCCCATGTGCCCGAGGCCGCCCAGGCCCACGATGGCCAGCCGGTGGCCAGGGCCCACTTTCCAGCGGCGCAGGGGCGAGTAGGTCGTGATACCAGCGCACAGCAGCGGGGCCACGGCAGCCAGGTCCAGCTTGTCGGAAATGCGGTGGGCAAAGTCCTCGTGCACCACGTTGTGGTTGCTGTAGCCGCCGTACGTGGGCAGCCCGTCGTGGCCGGTGCTGTTGTAGGTCTGCACGGGGCTCACCTGGCAAAACTGCTCCTGGCCGTTTTCGCAATCGGCGCACTGCCGGCACGAATCGACCATCACGCCGACCCCAGCCAGGTCGCCCACCTTGAACTTCTGGGCGTGGCCGCCCACGGCCACCACGCGCCCTACCATCTCGTGGCCGGGCACCAGCGGAAACTGGCTGTGCCCCCACTCGTTGCGCAGCAAGTGCCAATCAGTGTGGCATACGCCGCAGTAGAGGATTTCAATCTGCACATCGTGCGGGCTGAGGTCGCGGCGCTCGAAGTCCCAGGGGGCTAAATCGGTTTGCGCATCGTGGGCGGCGTATCCTTTGGCAGGTAGCATAAGCGTAGGTTACTTGTAAATGCTTGAACGCTGCAAAGTTCCGGCGCTCTAGTAGAATAATTACAGCGAATTTCTAACCAGTAGTTGCAGTATTCAAACTGCTAGCCTAGCCAGTCAGTTGGCGGCTGAAATGCGCGAAACATACCCCTAGCCGAAGCCAAAGAATAGGGTTCGTCTTAACGACCATGCTGTCATTGCGGACCATCAACCGACCCTTTATAAGTTGGTAGGTTCTCGAACAAATTGCCAGCAAAACTATTCTTGCTCCTGCCTGCCTAAGCGCCAACCTACTAATTTTCTGCATGATTGCCCAGCAAACGATAGCTGATTTTTATACGCTCGCCAAGCCGACGCTCCGGCCGCCGGGCAGCCTGCGCAGCGGCGGCCACTTCACCGTGTACCGCCTCGAAGACTTTTGCTTTGACCCAGAACCCTCGTCGGTTTTCAGCCGCAAAGACTTCTACAAAATCACGCTGGCCGCGGCCAGTGGCGACCTGATTTACCACTATGCCGACCAGCAGCGGCACCTGACGGCCGGCGAGTTTGCGCTCGTCTTCACCGATACCCACCAGGCCTACAGTTGGGAAATGAACGGGGCCGCCAGCCGGGGCTACTGCTGCTTGTTTACCGCCGATTTTCTGCCCACTCACACCCATCTGCACCCCGACGACCTGCAAGTTTTCGCGCCTCAAGCACCCACTTTCTTTTACCTCACGGCTCCCCAGGCCACCGACTTTGGCACCCTTTTCGAGAAGATGCTGGCCGAACAGGACTCACCCTACCCGCAGAAGTACGAGTTGCTGTTTCACTATCTGATGACCTGCGTGCACGAGGCGCAGAAGCTGGTGCCAGCGGCCGACGCGGCCCGGGGCACCAGTGCCGCCGCTAGGCTAACCACCGCGTTTCAGGAGCTGCTCGCCCGGCAATTTCCCATCTTCATGTCGACTCAGCGGGTGGAGCTGCGCACTGCGCAAGCCTTTGCCGACCAGCTCGCCGTGCACGTCAACTACCTGAGCCGCACGCTAAAGGAAGAAACTGGCAAGACCACCACCCAGCTGCTGGCCGAGCGGCTGGTACAGGAAGCCCGCGCCCTGCTGCTGCACACCGACTGGCCCATTGCCGACATCGGCTACTGCCTGGGCTTTGAGGAGCCAACGCATTTTACGCAGTTTTTTCGCCGCCACACCCAGCGCACGCCGTCCCAGCTGCGGCAGGAGGTGCGTAAGGTTTGATTCGCGTCAGTACTGGTTAGAAAACCGTCAGTGGCGAGGCAAAACGACCGCGGACTTTTGCGGCGTACTTTCACCCTCCCTTTTATGAAGACCTGGTTTATTACCGGCACCTCGTCGGGCTTTGGCCGCAAACTAACCGAAAAACTGTTAGAGCGCGGCGACCGGGTAGCTGCCACCGTGCGCAACCCCGCTGTGCTCGCCGACCTAAAAGCCCGCTACGGCGACCACTTATGGGTAGCCACCCTGGACTTAACTGATACCGCCGCCATTCGCCACGTGGTAGATGCCGCCTTCGCCGAGCTAGGCCGCATAGAGGTCGTGGTGAGTAATGCCGCCTACGGCCTTTTCGGGGCCAGTGAAGAAGTAACCGATGAGCAAATTCGCCAACAGATTGACACGAATCTGGTGGGGTCTATTCAATTGATTCGGGCAGTTCTCCCCCACTTGCGGTCCCAGGGCGGCGGGCGCATCCTGCAATTATCCTCGGCCGGTGGGCAAACGACTTACCCTAATTTCAGCCTCTATCACGCCACGAAGTGGGGTATTGAAGGCTTTGCCGAAACGGTCGCCAAGGAAGTCGCGCCATTCAACATTGGCGTCACCATTGTCGAGCCAGGGGCTACGCACACCAATTTCGTAGGCGGCCTGGTGCAGGCCCCGGTGATGGAGGCCTACGAGCACACCCCCGCGGGGGATGTGCGGCGGGCCTTACTCGGCAATACGTTTCCCATCCCCGGCGACGCGGATAAGATGGTGCAGGCCATGCTAGATTCGGTCGAACAGCACCCGGCCCCGCTCCGCCTGGCCCTAGGCCGCGACACCTACGCGGATGTGCGGGCGGCGCTGGTGGCCCGCCTAGAAGCCCTGGATGCTCAACGAGAACTAGCCCAATCTATGGTGCAGGAGGAGGCTTAAAACTTGAAACTCGAAGCCCAAAAGCCTTCCTTGGAGCCTAGGTTCCAAGGAAGGCTTTTGATTACTAGATACTTGGCTGCCAAGATAGAGTCTAACTAGCTAGTGCTG
This sequence comes from uncultured Hymenobacter sp., assembly GCA_964251335.1. Classification (GTDB taxonomy): domain Bacteria; phylum Bacteroidota; class Bacteroidia; order Cytophagales; family Hymenobacteraceae; genus Hymenobacter. Next base: position 20,899 of record CAXUKA010000005.1, on the reverse strand, counting down.
CCTGCGGCTGGGTTATTGCCTGCCGAAAGGCCCTAGGCGAAGTACCCACGTGCTTGCGAAAAAAGTGGTTGAAATACGTCGGGTCAGTAAAGCCCAGGCCCTCAGCAATGTCGGCAATGGGCCAGTCGGAGTGCCGCAGCAGCAGTTGGGCCTCCTGCGCAATGCGGCCTGCCAAATGGGCGCTGGTGGTTTTGCCGGTCACTTCGCGCAACACCCGACTCAGGTAGTTGGCGTGGACATTCAGCCGCGCAGCCACGGCCTCGGGCGTATGCAGCGCGAGCGGCTGAGCCGGTGAAGCTACCGGAAACTGCTGCTCTAGCAACCGTAAAAACGCCCCAGCCAAGCGGCGGCCGGCCGTGGGCGCGGCTAGTTGGGGCGGGGACTGTAAGTGCAAAACCTCGTGTAGCAGCAATTGTACGTAGGTGCGTAGCAAGTCGAGCCGGTGGCGGTAAGTTGAGGTCGACTTACTGAGCAATTGCTGAAACAAACCCACAAAAAACGCCAGTTGCTCCCCATCTAAGAAGTACACAGGGCTGCTTTCAAGCTGAAATAAAGGCGTTTCCTGCCACAAGGCCGAAGGGGCCTGCTCTGTTAGGAAATCGGCTGTAAAGAGGCAGCTATATCCTTGCAGGGGGGTGAGTTGGTGGCAGGCGTAGGGCGCGAGCGGACTGTTCAGCAGCAGCGCTGGGCTTTGCACGCGCAAGGTGTGCCCAGCGTGCTGCAACTCAGTAGTGCCGCCAGTGTAGAGGGTGATTTGGTAGAAGTCGCGGCGGTTGTAGGGTAGCACCGGCGGCACTTCAGTCAGGGCAATCGGAAAAACCAGGAAGGACTGCGGCTCACCCAGGGAGTAGGCTTGCAGATGCGCAGCATAGAATTCCTGCAATGACTCATTCGGCTGCATACTGGCAAGAGTAAAATAAGGGCCCAGTGCCTACGGCCTACTAAACCACAACGGCGGCGGGGCAGTTTTTTCGGTATTTTAAAACCAAATGCATCAGTAGCTCAGGCGTAATTACTTGCTCTATCATTGGCTAACGAATGTAGGCTATGCCCTGCTAAAAGCTAGTTCACCAGCTACAACCTCGGCTCTCCCCTCGTCCGTAGCTTAGGTACAATGGCAGACAGTAGGCGCTAGTCCTAGCTATCCGTATTATGCATAATGGGCACCCCAGCGGCCTCCATTTGAATTTCGGCCCATCCGCGGAGCAAGTCGATGAAGGGGAGCAGTTGCCGACCGCTGGGCAGCAAGGTGTACTCGACCCGCGGCGGCACCTCCGCAAATTCCTGCCGCGCTACCAAGCCATCGGCTTCCAGCTCACGGAGCGCCTGGGTGAGCATCTTGGTTGAGACGCCGCTCAGCAACCGCCGCAGCTGCCCGTAGCGCACGGGGCCATACTGTAAGTTCCAGAGCAGGCGGCCTTTGTGCTTACCTCCAATGCGCTGGAAGGCATAATCCATGGGGCATTGCGCGGCGGGCGAAGTGGTTGGGGTTGGCATCGAATAAAAATAAAAGGATTGACAAGACCAGCAGCCATGCGCTCGCCAAAATCGGCCAGTGACTACCCGGCCCGCGGTATACCCCGGCAAAAACGTGCCAGCGCCCCCGGCCGCTAGGTTTGAATTGCCAGAGCCTGCAGGGCAAGTATAACCGCTGGTAACTGGTTGGCAGGCGTCGACAAGTAATTATTAATGCAAAATAAAGCACCTAGGAAACAGCATATAAACCTTTTGGTAACCAACGCACCAAAAGGTTTCTACTTGCAGCTAGGCTAGCAGATGCGCCACTTTTGACCCTACCTATCAGTCACGTACCCGTCTTGCGGGCCGCTCGATTCAATGGCTTAGGTAAACCCTACCCTTCTAGTTTTCCTGCGCGTGAAAATTTTTCGTTCTCAGCAGTTTGGCATCGACCAGGTACTGCCCACTGAGGTGCCCATGCCCGAGCCGCAGGCCCACGAAGTCGTGCTGCGGGTGCAGGCTCTGTCGCTCAATGCGCTTGACTTGCTGGTCATCAAGGGCCTCATCAACCCCGACTTGCCCTTGCCGCACGTGCCTATTTGTGATGCGGCGGGTACCATATCCGCCGTGGGCAGCGCAGTAACCACCTTGGCAGTAGGCGACGAGGTAACGTCAGTGTTCGTGCCGCGTTGGCGCGAGGGCGAGCCGACCCCGGCCAAAACCGACAACCGCTACCGGCCGGGCCTGGGCCAGTCGGGCTTCCTAGCTGAATACGTGGCCGTATCTGCTGATGCCGTGTTGCCCCGCCCCGCCTACCTGAGCGCCGTGGAGGCTGCAACACTGCCTATCGCCGGCCTTACTGCCTGGAACGCACTCAAATACAGCCACCCGCAACCCGGCGAAACGGTGCTGGTACACGGCACGGGCGGCGTCTCGCTCTTTGCCCTGCAACTGGCCAAGGCCCGCGGCTGCCGGGTAGCCATCACCTCCAAGGACGACGGTAAGCTGACCCGCGCTCGCGAGCTGGGAGCCGATTTTACTTTTAACTACGCCACCCAGCCCGGCTGGGTCGAGGAGTTGCGGGCGGTTACTGAGGGCCTAGGGGCCGCCGCCGTGCTCGAAACCGTGGGCGGCGACAACCTGCGCCTTTCGCTGCAAGCCCTGGCCACGCGGGGCCGCCTGGTAATCATGGGCTTGCAAAAAGGTACTGAAGCCCCGCTCGATGTGCCCACGCTCATGGCCAAGCAGGCCAGCATTATCGGCATGGAGGTGGGCAGCGTGGCCGATTTTGCTGCCCTGAACCAAGCGCTCGAAACCAGCCAGCTCCGCCCGGTGGTAGACCAGGTATTCGCGGCCGATGACGTGCAGGCCGCCCTGCGCAGCCTTGAAGCCGGCAGCCACTTCGGCAAGATTTGCCTCACGTTCTAATCCCACCTATCGCCCGCCTATGGTTCCCTTCACCTATCATATCGCCGCCGACGTAGCCTCGGCCGTGGCGCTGGCGGGGCAGCACGCCGATGCGCAGTTCATTGCGGGCGGCACCAGCCAAGTCGATTTGCTCAAAGAAGACGTGCAACGGCCGGGCCGACTGGTGGACGTGTCGCGCCTGCCGCTGACTGAGCTACATGTGTTGCCCGGTGGGGGCCTGCGCATCGGGGCCAACGTGAAAAACGCCGTCCTGGCCACCCACCCAGTAGTGCAGAGTGGCTACCCCGCCATCAGTGAGGCGCTGCTGGCAGGAGCTTCGCAGCAGGTGCGCAACATGGCCTCCACCGCTGGCAACCTGTTGCAGCGCACCCGCTGCCCCTACCTCCGTGACCCCAATGCCCGCTGCAACAAGCGCGCCCCCGGCACCGGCTGCGCGGCTATCCTGGGCTACAACCGGATGCACGCCATCTTCGGCCAAACCGATGAAGGACCAGATAGCCTGCACACCTGCATCGCCGTCCACCCCTCCGACATGGCCGTAGCAATGGCCGCGCACGAAGCCGTGCTGCACCTCGAAGGCCCCGCCGGCCCGCGCCGCTTAGCATTCGAAGACCTGCATCGCCTGCCGGGCGACGCGCCCGAGCGTGATACCACCCTAGGTCAGGGAGAACTGATAACGGCGCTGGAATTGCCGCCCTTTGTAGGCCGCTCGCACTACCTGAAAGTACGCGACCGGGCCAGCTACGCCTATGCCCTGGTGTCGTGTGCAGTGGCCGTGGAGCAGGATGCGGACGGGCGCATTACCACTGCTCGCCTGGCACTGGGCAGCGTAGCCGCGAAGCCTTGGCGCCTCCGCGTAGCGGAGGAACTGCTAATAGGCGAACTTCCTAGCCGTGAATTATTTGCCGCTGCGGCCGGGCGGGCGCTACGCGGAGCTCGCTCATACCCTATGAATGCCTACAAACCCGGCCTGGGCCGCACGCTGGTGCAGCGGGCGTTGCTGGAAGTAACTGGCCTAGAGCCGCTGGCCGGGCCGGCTGGCACCGTCTTCGCGTCGAGCGTGGGCGGCATCGCGGGGTTGGAGGGGCCCGCCTAGGAGCACACCAACGACCCCGCCACCGCTTCGCTATTCATCAACCTAGCTGCTGCTTACTTTATGCCTACCGCTTCTCCGTTCACCACGATTGGGCAGACCCTGCCGCGGACCGATGGGCCGCTGAAAGTAACCGGCCGGGCCACTTATACGGCCGAGTGGCCGGTGGCTGACCTCACCTACGGGGCGGTGGTGGATAGTGGCATCGCCCGCGGCCACATTCGCCACCTCGAGTTGGCGGCCGCCCGCGCCGCGCCGGGCGTGTTGGCCATTCTCACCCACGAAAATGCCGGCCGCCTGCACCCAATGCTCAGCCAGGGGGCGGGCCAGCAGATTACCGGCGAAGGAGGGCTGGCGGAGGAGCGGCAGCCGCTGCAAAGCCCCGAGATTTTCTACGGGGCGCAGTCGGTGGCGCTGGTGGTGGCCGCCACGCCCGAGCAGGCCCGCTACGCCGCCTCGCTGGTGCGCGTGCTCTACGACGAGCAGGTGCCCGAGCTGGACTCCGAGCAGGCCAGCCGGCAGGTATACCCCAAGATATTCGCCGGCACCGATACCCTGCAAAAAGACCCCACCAAGGCGCAAGCTGCCATCGACGCGGCCCCAGTGCGCGTGGACAGTGAGTACACGACCCCCGTGTACCATCACAACTCCATGGAGTTGTTTGCCACCATCGCCCACTGGCAAACGCAGCCCGATGGCCAGGAGCACCTGCACCTTTATGACACGACGCGGGGTGTGCAGTTGCTGCGCGATGTAGTAGCGCATTCGTTTGGGCTGCCCACTGCTAATGTGCACGTCATTAATAAATTTCTGGGGGGTGCTTTTGGCTCCAAGGGCTGGACGTTCTTCAACCCGTTACTGGTAGCAATGGCCGCCCGGCTGGTGGGCCGGCCAGTCAAGGTAGAGTGGCGGCGCCAGCAGCTCTACGCGGTGGGCGGCCAGCGTCCGGCTACCCGCCAGACCATCCGGCTGGGGGCCACGCCGGCGGGCAAGCTGTTGGGGCTGGTGCAGGAATCTAGCACTCACTCGTCGCCGGTATGCGGATTTCTGGAGCCCAACATGCGGGTGCCGCGCATGCTCTACGACACCGAGATTGGCTTCACCAGCCGGCTTTCACACCTGAACCTGCCCTCGCCCTGCACCATGCGCGGACCGGGCATGATGGCCGGCAACTGGGCGCTGGAGTGCGCCATGGATGAGTTGGCTACCAAGCTGGAACTCGACCCGCTGGAGCTGCGCCTGCGCAACTACGCCGACGTAAACCCCGACACGGGCCAGCCCTTCGGCCACAAGCACTTGCGCGAATGCTATGCCCGCGGCCGCGAGCTGTTTGGCTGGGACCAGCGCCCCACCGTGCCCGGTAGTCGGCGGGTGGGCCGCCACCTCGTCGGCTACGGCTTGGCCACCACTACGCACCCGGCCGTACGCATGGCCGCCACGGCGCAGGTGCGCCTGCAAGCCGATGGGCACGGCCTTGTGCGGACGGCCGCCCACGAACTGGGCAATGGGGCCTACACCGTGCTGGCCCAAATTGCGGCCGACGGCCTAGGGCTCGCGCCTGGGCAGGTGCGCGTGGAACTGGGCGACTCACAGCTGCCGCCGGCCATCCCAGCCTTCGGCTCGATGAACACGGCTACCCTAGGGCCGGCCGTGCTGGGCGCGGCCCGGCAGGCGCTAGAAGAATTGAAAAAGGTGGCGGTGGCTGACGCCCGCTCACCATTATTCGGGGCTGCGCCCGCTGAGTTGGAAGCCAGCCAGGGCTATTTGCAGCGCCGCGACCAGCCCACTCTACGCGAGGCATACGGCACGATTCTGAGTCGGGTCGGCCGGGCTGAGGTCAGCGGCGAATACCATGCTCAGTCGGGTGATGAGCTACACCAGCCCGCGCATTTTTCCTTCGGTGCCGTGTTTGCCGAGGTGCGCGTGGATGAGGCCACCGGCGTGGTGCGGGTGGCCCGGCTCTGCGGGGTCTTCGATGCCGGTCGCCTCGTCAACCCCCGCACCGCCTACTCGCAGCTCATGGGTGGCATGCTGTACAACCTAGGAGCTACGATAATGGAAGAATCGCGCTACGACCCCGTGACCGGCCTGCCGGTAGTACGCAACCTGGCCGATTACCACGTGCCGAGCTGCGCTGACACGCCGGAAATTCTGCTCGAAACCCTCAATATTCCGAACCCGCTCATTGGCGAGCTGGGGGCGCATGGTGTGGGCGAGCTAGGCTGCAACGGCGTGCCCGCCGCCATTACCAACGCTATTTTCAACGCTACTGGCAAGCGCCTGCGCCGCCTGCCCATCACCCCCGACCAGCTGCTTGGGGACTAGGTTCCTTTCTCATCCGCAACCAGACTAAGCCGTAAGAAAATATGGAAAATAAGCCGGTATCCTCCGCGCCGGACGAGGCCGCGCCGCTGCTGCGCCTAAACGGGCAGGACTACGTAGTAGGTGCCGACCCGCGCACGACCCTGCTCGACGCCCTTCGCGAGCAGCTGGGCCTGACCGGTACCAAGAAGGGTTGCGACCACGGCCAGTGCGGGGCCTGCACCGTGCACATCGATGGCGAAACCCATTTGGCCTGCCTCACGCTGGTGGCCGCGCTGCCGGGCCGGGAAGTCACGACCATCGAGGGCCTGGGCACGCCCGAAGCGCTGCACCCCATGCAACAAGCTTTTATTGACCACGATGCCTTTCAGTGCGGCTACTGCACGGTGGGGCAGATTATGTCGGCCGTAGTGTGCGTGCGCGATGGCCACGCGGCCTCGATCCTCGAGATTCAGGAGTTTATGAGTGGCAACCTGTGCCGGTGCGCGGCTTACCCCCACATTATTGGCGCTATCAAGCAAGTGCAGCTAGCTGAGCAGACCTAGGGTAATTCGAACGACGTGATGAAGCCGAAACTGTCAGGAAGCGCTGCCTTATACTGCAAGTTTTTAAAGCTGAATCATCCACCAAATACGCCCGCACCACACGCTGCCCGTCGAACATAAAACTGGGTGCTACCAGGCTGTCAAAATTCTCGAATAGCCATTCGGCAACCTGACCATTATCACCGCTTTTTCTCCATAAACTCCTTGCCCTAGATGTCCCATTCAGCTACTGCCGTTGCGTGGCAGCACCATACGATTGAGCTCGCTGGCCTGCGCCAACACTACGTAACAGCGGGGGCCGGCGAGCCGCTGCTGTTGCTACATGGCTTTCCCGAAACGTGGTTTGCTTGGCGCAAAATTATCCCAGCGCTCGCTGAGCAGTACTTCGTGGTGGCACCCGACTTGCGCGGCTGTGGCGACACTGACCGGCCCAGCGGTGGATATGACAAGCAAACGGTAGCTGCCGATGTGCACCGCTTGGTAGAGCACCTCAACCTGAGGGCACTTAATCTAGTCAGCCATGATGTAGGCATGATGGTGGGCTACGCCTACGCCGCTACTTACCCCACCCAAGTGCGGCGACTGGTGCTGATGGAGGCCGCCCTACCCGGCTTGGGGCTGGAGGAGTTATACAATGCCGACCAACATCCGCGCATGTATCACCTGCCCCTGTTCGATGCACCTAACGGCCTGGCCGAGCTGCTCATTGCCGGCCGCGAAGAGCAGTTTGTAACCCACTTTATGCGCCAGCAGACCTACAACCCTACCGGCCCCGACCAAGAGGCGCTCACCGAATATGCCCGTCGCCTGGCCGCGCCGGGGGCTCTGCACGCCGGCATCGAATACTTTCGTGCCCACCGGCTCGATGCCGAGTGCAACCAGGTGCATGCCCAAACCAAGCTACCTATGCCAGTGCTCACGATGGGTGGCGCAGCGAGCTTCGGGGCCAACCTGGCGCCGCAGATACAGCCGCTCGCCGCCAACCTACGTAGTGTGCTGCTGAATCAGTGCGGCCACTATCTGGCCGAGGAGCAGCCTGTGCGGGTGATAGAGGAACTGCTGCATTTTTTTGCCACTACTTAGCTGCTCAGTTACCCATGTTCCTTATGCAGTTTTTAAAGCTTTCTACCAGTATAAACCGGGCGTTTCCTGTTAGGCAAAAAGAGCTATTTGTGCACGTTAATTGAGCAGGGCTTACCCAATTCGCTTCCTGGCAGAGCTACTCAGCGGTCGTGAAAAAGCTTCTTTTCGCTCGCGTGAGTGTCCGCCATAATTATCCCCTTTGCCCTACTTACTGAGTTTGGCTAACCTCAAGTCTCACCCCTTTTATTACGCTCGATGTCACTCCTCCCCCGAATCGTTTCTTTTGGCCTCCTAGCTGGCTTGCTAAACCAAGTGGGGGCGGTGCATGCCCAAGGCTTGCCGGTTCCGGTTGGCGTTAAAAATATCGTGTTGGTGCACGGTGCTTTTGCCGACGCCTCGGGCTGGAAAGAGGTATATGATAACTTGGTAAAAGACGGCTATACCGTAAACCTGGTGCAAGAGCCGATGACCTCGCAGGCCGACGATGTAGCCGCCGTGAAGCGTGTGCTGGGCCGCTTGTCGGGCCCCTGTATCCTGGTAGGGCACAGCTACGGGGGAGCCGTCATTACGGAGGCCGGTACCGATGCTCGCGTGGTGGGCTTAGTCTACGTCGCGGCGCACGCACCCGATGCGGGGGAGAGTCCGACATCCAACAAAAACAAGCTGCCCGGCGCGACGAAAGCCGTAGCCGCCACCCCCGATGGGTTTCTTTTTATCGACCCGGCGCACTTTGCCGAAGACTTTGCGGCTGACCTGCCTCCAGCCCAGGCCGCGTTCATGGCCCACGCCCAAATGCCGGCTGCCGTGGTAGCAATGACGGCCCCCATCAGCGTACCCGCCTGGAAAACCAAACCGAGCTGGTACGTGGTGGCCCAAGCCGACCGCATGATAAATCCCGACCTCGAGCGCCTGTACGCCAAACGGGCCCATAGTCAAACTATCGAGATACCGGGCGCCAGCCACTCCGTTTATATTTCGCATGCGAAAGAAGTGGTCGCCCTGATTGAAAAGGCTGCGCAACAGCTTGGCAAATAATTCTGCCTTGCGGGGTAGTACGGCCCACAAAATTCGCTGGTAGCGAGTCTAACTAGCTTGCGAATAACGCGTTATACTCTCCAGGTCTCATTAGCCAGCGCCCGTATGCTAGAAATAAAATACGCTACGCACTTAGTAGCGCCACCGCTGCTGGCCGGGGCCCTACCCCCTACCGATACTGACGTTTTGCACACGTGCGTGCTACAGCAGGCACAGTGGCGGCAGCTACTCATTCAGACGCATTTGGAGCCGGGCACGGTCTTACCAACGTGGATGAAGCCGGTGCCGGAAATACAGCTTATCCTGCGCCGGGTGGGGGTGTCGAAAATGACGCTCACGGCGGGCGGGCGGGTACGTTGCTTCCAGCCCCAGCCCGGCGACTTGTTTCTGACGGCCCCGGCCCAGCCCACCTACGAAATGCAGCGGGAAAGCCTTTGCGGCCAACCAGTTCAGAACACGCACCTCTACCTGCACCAGCAGCTGCTGGCCCGCACGGCGGCTGATATGCTGGGCGTAGATGCCACCCGGGTAGAGCTACGCGAAGGCTCTTGCCTCCGGGACCCTTTGCTCAAAGAACTGACCCTAGCCCTCGGGCAAGAACTCACTAACCCGGCTGCGGCCAACCTGGTCTTCACCGAAACGGCCGCCCAACTGGTGGCCGTGCAGTTGCTGCGCCAGCACTGCACCGTCGCCTACCACCTGCCAGAGCGAGCCGGCAAGCTAGCGGCAACTCAACTGCGTCAACTCACGGACTACATCCGGGACCGCTTAGCCGAACCACTCACCCTGCAAGAGCTGGCGGGTATCGCCTGCCTGAGTCCGTACCATTTCTGCCGCGTATTTAAGCGCACTACCGGGCTAAGCCCCAACCAATATGTGATTGAGCAGCGTATCCAGCAGGCGCGGCACTTACTGCGCTTAGGGCAGCCCACCGCGCAGGTGGCCTTGGCCGTAGGCTACGAAGACCCGCGCCATTTCGCCCGCCTATTCCGGCGGCACGTGGGTTGCACTCCGGCCGCCTATCGCTTGCAGCAGGCCTAGGGCGGATTGCGCAACAAAAGCCTCTACTATGAGCAAGAATGTCGCCGTTTGCCAGCGGGTAGGAAGCCTAGGTTTGCAGCATCTGCCGCAGCCGCTGATGTGCTTCTTCACCAACAAACCCCATTCTTCTCTATGAGTACTGCCAAAATAGCCCTGGTGACGGGCGGTAGCCGTGGTATCGGCAAAGCCGCGGCCTTAAGTCTAGCCCAGCAAGGCATCGATGTACTGGTGACTTACCAAAGCAAAGAAGCGGAAGCCCAGGCTACTGTAGCCGAAATTGAGAAGCTAGGCCGCAAAGCTGCTGCCCTACAGCTCGATGCGGGCGATGTGGATAGTTTCGACGCCTTTTACGAACGAGTGAAGCAAACATTGAAGGCTACGTTTGGCACCGACCATTTTAATTTTCTTATCAACAACGCCGGGGCCGGCCTCGGGGCTTCTTTCGCCGAAACGACAAAAGCGCAGTTCGATGAGGTGATGAACGTGCAGTTCAAAGGCGTGTTCTTTTTGACGCAGCAGGCCCTGCCGCTGCTCAATGACGGGGGTAGTATCGTGAATATTTCTTCTGGCCTTACGCGCAGCGTCTACCCCAAGCGGGCCGCCTATGCCAGCATGAAAGGGGCCATTGAGGTGCTGACTAAGCACCAAGCCCAGGAATTGGGCGCGCGCAACATCACGGTGAACGTGGTAGCTCCGGGGGCAACGGCCACCGATTTTAGCGGTGGCATCGTGCGCGATAATCCACAAGTAAACGCGCACATTGCCGAAGTAACGGCCCTCGGCCGTACCGGCCTGCCCACCGATATCGGGCCAGTAATCGCCTTCCTCTGCACCGACGCTGCCCACTGGATTACGGCCCAGCGCATTGAAGCATCAGGCGGGCAGCATTTATAAGCCAGTCCGTCGTGCTGGTGGCGGCCGAGCCGTTCATTTACTACTCTTAAGTCATGTCGGGGCCTATTAGCGCCATGAAGTCTTGAGGCCTTTTGGCTAGCTGTTATTCTTAAGCTGACAAACGGATAGCCAAGGCTTCTGCCGCTAGCCCCACCTGCTGAACATCACGCAATGACTGACCTCAAAAACAAGGTGGCTTTAATTACCGGCTCTGCTAAGGGCATCGGTCGGGCCGTGGCCGAGCGATATGCCGCGCTAGGAGCAGACATTGTTCTCAACTATGCGCAGGACCAAGCCGCTGCCGAGGCTGCTACCGCCGCTATTGCGAAGCTAGGGAGGCGCGCTCGTGCCGTGCAAGGCGATGTAGCGAACGTAGCTGATATCATGCGCCTGTTCGAAACAGCCTGCACCACTTTTGGCAAGATTGATATCGTGGTGGTAAATGCCGGTGTTGAGTTGGTAAACTTACCCGTTACCGACTTTACCGAAAACCAATACGACCACCTGTTTGGTGTTAATACCAAAGGGGCTTTTTTTACCATGCAGCAGGCCGCTAAATACGTGGTCGATAATGGGCGAATTATTTACATAAGCTCCAGTACCACTGGCTATCCCCGCCCAGGCTATGCACTCCACGGGGGTAGCAAAGTGGCCCCCCAGTACCTGGTCGAAGTACTGGCTCAGGAAGTTGGCAAACGCGGGATTACCGTGAATGCTATCCTGCCCACGGCTACGCAAGGCGCAGGCGTGCATGCTACGGGCGAAAGCCAAGGCCGCCTTGACCAGTTTATCAAGGATTTTGCTCCCATGGGGCGAGTGGCTACGGTAGAGGATGTAGCAAATGTGGCCGAGTTTTTTGCCAGTGAGCTATCCTCCTTTGTTAGTGGCCAGCATTTGCTACTAAGCGGGGGTGGCCTGACCTAGCTTAACCTAGTCCCGTCTTTCTGCAATGTAATGACATGGTTTATCGTGATTCACGCTTGAGCCACCGCGAATGAACGACACTAGGCTTGTTTGTGTATTGCGCACACACACGGCCGGCAGTACGAGCGCCTTACAGACCGCCGGGCAACTCTTCTAAATCTTGCTCCCTCGCTCAGGTTTGGGTTCCAGCGGCCAGCGCCTGAAGAACACGCTCTGCGGCAGTTGATGTCCGTAATAGCCTGGCTATTCAACTGGTCTTTTGTAGCTAGGTTTCCTTAGAAGAAGGGTAGACCAGCTTGCTTACTGCCTACTAGGTTGGTATACATCTACAAGCCGCGGCTGCACGCCGTGGCTTTTTCAGGCCCTTTCTGGCAAAAGAAAGCAGGCTTTTCGAAGTTGCGCGGCCCGCGGCTCCCGCTAGCTGCGAAACTTAAATACTCACCAGATGGCCGGCCCGGGTCGGCCGGACCTTTGCCTTACCCTTCCTCAATAGCCTCCGCTCATGCTCTTGCCCCCTACTACCTCCCAGCCCCTGACCCCGGCTGAGCTGCACGCCATCGAAGTATTCTACTCGGCTTGGAAAGCAAAAAACCCCGCCTTGCTCGACCAGGTCTGCACGCCCGACTGGCACGACATTCCGCTTGGTCCCGGCCAGGCCCCCGGCCCCCAGGGCCTGGGGGACATCATCGTCGCCTTCGCCACCGCTTTCCCCGATGTGGAAATCGTCATCCACGAGATATTCGGCACCCACGAGCGGGCCGGCGTGCGGGCCGAACTCCGCTTCACCAACCGGCACGACATCGCGGGTGCGGCTGCCCCCGGCAGCCCGGTCTCGATTGCACTGCACGAGTTTCACCATCTGCGCGACAGCCGGCTCACTCACACCTGGCACCTGGAGCACGCGGCCTTTGTGCCCTATGCCATGTTTGCCCTGGGTTAGCCCCCAACTACTACGTGATTGCGCAGCGCATTCAGCGGGCGCAGCACTTACTGCACCTAGGGCAGCCCACCGCGCAGGTGGCCTTGGCCGTAGGCTACGAAGACCCGCGCCATTTCGCCCGCCTATTCCGGCGGCACGTGGGCTGCCCGCCGGCCACCTACCGCTTGTAGCAGGCCTATGGCGGATTGCGCAAGAAAAGCCTCTACTATGCGCAAGAATGTCGCCGCTTGCCGGCGGGTAGGAAGCCTAGGTTTGCAGCACCTGCTGCGGCCGTTGGTGCTTTTTCGCACTTGGTTGACTGAGTAGGATAACGCACCTGCTATGACTCCACTTATTGGCGCCCCCATCGGCCGGGTCGACGGCCGGGCGAAGGTGACGGGCACGGCCACCTACGCGGCTGAGTTTCGCCCGCCAGGCCTGGCCTACGCGGCCCTGGCTACTAGCCTTATCGCCGCCGGCCGGCTCACGGCCCTACACACTGCGGCTGCGGAACGAGCGCCCGGCGTGCTGCTGGTGCTCACGCATTTGAACGCCGACAAGCTGCCTTACCAAGCGCCGCCCACCCGGGCCGCCGTGGACCCCGTGGCTGGCGAGCAGCTACACGTCCTCCAAGATGACCGCATCTACTTTAGTGGCCAGCCCATTGCCGTAGTGGTGGCCGAAACCCAGGCCCAGGCCACCTACGCCGCCGCGTTGGTACGGGCTACCTACGCCGTGGATGCCGCGGCGCGCACACAGTTTGACCCAACCCAGGCGCGGCCCACATCGGCTGCCGCCGCTAAAAGGGGGCGGGGGCCCGAAACCCGTCAGGGCGACCCCGAAGCTGCCTTCACTGCAGCTCCGGTGCAAATAGACCAACGCTACGTGCAGCCCCGGCAGCACCACAACGCGATGGAGCCCCACGCTACCATTGCCTACTGGCAGGGCGAGCAGCTGACGCTGTGGAGCAAAAGCCAGTGGGTAGGCAACGAGCGCGACGCCATCGCGCTCGTGTTTGGCATTCCGGCCGCCAACGTGCGCGTTATTAACCCTTACGTAGGAGGCGCGTTTGGCTCGGCCTTGCGCACCTGGCCCCACGTGACGCTGGCCACGCTGGCCGCCCGCCGCGCCAGCCGCCCGGTGCTGCTGGAGCTTACTCGCGAGCAGCTATTCTACTCCATCGGCTTTCGGCCGCGCACCGAGCAGCGGGTGGCCCTAGGAGCTGATGCTACTGGTCAGCTGACGAGTATCATGCACGAAGCAATTAGCCAGACTTCGACCTACGAAGAGTTTGCGGAAGCCACCCTCGACGTGCCAGCCGGCACCTATGCCTGCCCCAACCGGCGCACGAGCTATCGACTCGTAGAAATGCCCATTAACACGCCATGTCCCATGCGCGGGCCGGGCCACGTGACGGGACTGCTGGCGCAGGAAATAGCGATGGACGAACTGGCGGCCGCGCTGCACCTCGACCCACTGGAGTTGCGCCTGCGCAATTTCGCCGACCGCGACTTTCGCAGAAACCTACCCTGGTCGAGCAACCAGCTACGCGCCTGCTACCAAGCTGGGGCGGAGCGCTTTGGCTGGCAACGGCGTACCCCGGCCCCGGGCTCCATGCGCGCCGGCTCCATGCGCATGGGCCTGGGCATGGCCGCCGCCCTCAACCCGGCCCCGCGCTACCCCACCCAAGCTTCGGCCACGCTGCTGGCCGACGGCACAGTAGTCGTGCGCAGCTCTACCAGCGACATGGGACCAGGAACTTACACCTCAGCCACGCAGGTGGCCGCCGACACGTTGGGCTTTCCCCTGGCGCGGGTGCGCTTCGAGCTGGGCGACTCAGCCATGCCCCCGGCCAAGGAGCACGGTGGCTCTACCACCATGGCCAGCGTCGGCCCGGCCGTGCAGGCAGCCTGCCAGGACCTGCGTCGGCAACTCGACACGCTGGCCGGGCGCCCCGTAAACCTAGCGACCATCGACCTGCCTGGCCTGCTGCGCCACGCGAGCCTGACCCAGCTGCAAGCGAGCGGTAGCGCTGGCCCCAGTTCCGCCCCGCCCACCCACTCCACTTATGGGTTCGGGGCCGTGTTTGCAGAAGTGCACGTTGACCCCGATTTGGGCACCGTCCAGGTGGCACGGCTGGTAGGCGCTTACGATGCGGGCCGCCTTATCAACCCGCGGCTGGCCCGCAGCCAGTGCCTGGGCGGCATGGTCGGGGGCATCGGCATGGCACTCATGGAAGAGGCTATTTGGGACCCCCGCTTCGGGCAGGTACTCAACGCCAACCTGGCTGATTACCACGTGCCCGTCAACGCCGACGTGCACGAGCTGGATGTACTGTTCGTGCCCAGCGAGGAACCGCTAATGAACCCACTGGGCGTCAAGGGGCTGGCTGAGTTGGGACTATGCGGGGTAGCGCCGGCCATTGCCAACGCCGTCTGGCACGCCACCGGCAAGCGCGTGCGCGAATTGCCCATCACCGTGGATAAGCTCTTAGGCTGACCGGCTGGCTTATTGCTCACCTAGGGCAAGTGAATCAACTACTTACTCCTTATCTGTATTCTCTTCTATGAGTTCTTCTGAATCCTTAGGTGGACGGCTGGCGCTGGTACCCCCAGCTGACCTTTCTGTGGAGCAACGCCGGCTCTATGACCAGCTCCAAACCACCGAAGTGCCCTGGGCGCAGCAGGCTGGCTTTGAGAGCCAGACGGCCGCCCACGAGTTGATAGGCCCTTACAATGCCATGCTGCGCAGCCCTGCTATTGCCACGGCCATGCTGGGCACCACCAGCGCGCTCAGCCAGCACTCTACGCTAAGCGAACCGGTGCGGCAGGTAGTTATCCTGACCGTAGGTGCCACTTGGCAAGCGGCTTATGAGGTGTACGCCCACGCGGCCGTAGCCCGTAAAGCCGGGCTGCCGGAAGTCGCTATCCAGCAGTTCATAGCCGGTCAGCCTCCCCTAGGCTTGCCTCCAACCGAAACGTTGGCCTACGAGCTGACGCACCAGCTCATCACCACCCACCAAGTAGCGCCCGGCCTCTACGAGCGCGCCCGCGCCGTTTTCGGCGAACAGGGCATGTTTGACCTCGTGGCGCTGGCGGGTCAGTACCTACTGGTTAGCGCGCTGCTTAACACCTTCGCCGTTCCCGCTCCCCCAACTTTTCCTGTCGCCTAGTTCTTAGCTTATGTCCCCTGCCTCCTCCCCCGCTGCCACGCCTTTTTGGGCGGCCACACCCCCGCGTACCATCCGCACGGGCAACTTCTGGGTGCCCGGCGAGCGTGTTACTATCGCTGGGCAGCAGTACCAACGCGGCCCGCTCGCCGTGGCCTGGCAGGCTCCGGCGCACGTCACGCAGCCCTACCCGGTAGTGCTGGTGCATGGTGGAGCCATGCAGGCCACTGAGTGGCTGGATACACCCGATGGCCGCCCCGGCTGGGCCCAGCGCCTGGTAGAAGCTGGCTACGCCGTGCTGCTCGTCGACCGGCCCACGCAGGGCCGCTCCCCCTACCATCCCGACGTGGCGGGGCCTATGGGACCAGCCTTTTCTTACCACGAAGGCGAGGAGGTCTTTTTTCCGCCCGCGGCCGCCGCCCGGCACACGCAGTTTCCATTTAATCCGCAAGACGATGCGGCGGCCCTCGACGCCTACATCGCCGCCTTTGGGCCGCTGCCCGCTGCTATTGCCGAATGGCAGGCGATGGATGCTGACCGCTTGGCGCGCCTGCTCGACCGCATCGGGCCGGCCATCGTATTCACCCACTCGGCCTCGGGCTCTGACGGCTGGCTGGTCGCCGACCGGCGCCCCGGCTTGGTGAAAGCGATTGTTAGCGTCGAGCCGATGGGGCCACCCTTCGGCCACACCCCCAACATCGGTACCCTTGACTGGGGCCTGACTGCCATCCCGGTCACCTTCGACCCACCCCGCGCCAGCGCCGCCGAGGTGCAGGCCGCTGACCCGGCAACCCTGAAAATACCCGCCTTGGCTGGCGTGCCGGTGGCTATCGTCAGCAGCGAAACATCCGTGCAAGCTACTTACGCCCCGCAAATGCTGGCTTTCCTGCAACACGCCGGGGCAGCGGCCGAACTGCTACACCTGCCCGATTTTGGCATCCTAGGCAACGGCCACGGCCTCATTTACGAGAAGAATTCCGACCAAGCCTTGCAGCCCGTGCTAGATTGGCTAACCACTCAGCTACCCCCCGTAAAGCAAGCGTAAGTTGCTGCGCTGCACGCGAACAGGGAGCTTGCTTCGCCCTGTCAAAGCTGCGTGCAACATGAGTACAAACGTTAGGGCTTTACTACCTAAGCAGCTAAGAAATTATTATGAACAAGCTATTAGTCGTGTGCATCGGTGATAAGGCGACGTGGTTCGACCGAGTCTATTATGCGACGACGCACCTCGCGCTAGCGCTAGAATATTGGGGTCAGTACGGCCTGGAAGCAGCAGAAGCCTTCTACCCTGCTGGTGAGGGCGATGGCTGGGTTTCAATGGGGGTGTATCGGTTCAGGAATCGAGAAAACATAGAAGTAGCCTTGGCATCGCCTGAGACTGAACTAATTATGGCGGAGGTGCAGAACTTCACCGATGCAATAGTGGTGATGCGCAGTGTTTTCGAACCGATGTAAACCATATCCTCTGCTTTTCAGGAATACGTTACGCCTTGTCAATCTGATTGACACTGCGTCGGTTTCTGCTAGTCAACTTGGTGGCAGCTTTCCGGCAGCTAGCACCACGCTGATAGAAGCCTAGAAATTGATGGGCCGACACTGCTCTATTTCAGTCCGCAAATGCCTAACCTTGCAGGCGCTCCCGAACGATACCCTAGGGCTGCTGCCGTATTTTCTCAAACAGTGTTTTCACGGCCTAGGTAGCCCGTTCTACTACAAAACAGTCTGGATATCCATGCGCTGAATCAGCCCTTCCTGGATGGTATAGACGTGGATGGTTTGCCCTTCGTGCAAGAGCTTACCGCTCAGGTCATGCACCGTCTGCTGCACCCGGACTGCGGTGCGGCCATCCGGCAAGCGGCTCAGCTCTACTGGCTCTACCACGGGGTTTATTTCTTGCCACTGCTGGGTCCAGTAGGCGCGCACCTCTTCATACCCCTGCACGTGGTCGCCTTTCCAAGCTCTAGGCCAGGCTACATCAGGGTGCATAGTGGCCAGCACTGCATCTATCTGGCGGGCATTGAATCCATTATAGGCGGCAGCAATAAGCTGACGGTCCGCGTCGGACACGGTCGTTGGGAAGATGTTATCGGGTTGCATGGTTGAAACAAAGGTTTGAAGGGGCAATAAATAGGCGCGCGAAGCTGACAAAAGTCAGGCGGCCCCAGCCGCTGTGTGCAGCGGAGAAGCCTACCAGCGCAGCCAAAACATCAGCGCGCCCAGCGGCGCAGCCAGGCTAACCAGCCGGTAGTGCGGGGCGCGTACAACTGCTTATGAATTTGCCGCAACTCATGGCGAAGCTGCTGGCGCCCGGCCAAACGCAGGCCGTGGTAAAGCTGCTGCTGCGCCTCGGCATCGGCGGCTAAGTCTCCGTCCAGCAGTTGGCGCAGGTGCCATTCTACCGCTGGCAGGGCGGCGGGGCCCCCGAGTAATTGCTGCTCGATAAGGTGCAGGCGTTCGAGTTCGGGACGCATGGCTACTGGTCGCTGAGTTGAGTGTGGAATGCGTCCCGGACCGCACGGCGCAGCCGTTCCAGGCACTTGAATTTCTGCACCGTGGCCGAGCGCGCGGAGCGGTAGCCGTGCGTCTCGGCCAGTTGGGTGAGCGGCTGCTGAAAATAGTAGAAATTCAGCAGCAGGCTTTTGCATTTACCGCCTAGCTGCTCCACGTAGTCGCGCACGGCGAAGGCCGGGGCTGCCAGGGCCTCCGTGTCGTCATTAGCGGCAGGCTCCCACTCTGCGGGCAAAGCCTCGTGGGGCAGGCGGGCGCGGCGGCGCAACTCCTGGTGCCAGAGGTTGCGGCTGATGCTGAGCAAGTAGGTGCTGGCCGAGGCAGTGAGTATCAGCGTGCCGCTCGTCGCCTGCTCATACAGGATAACCAACGCATCCTGAAACACGTCCTGCGCATCCTGCGGCGACCCACCCCGGCGGCCGATGTAGCGGCGCACCGGCGGGAAACCCAGGCGGTAGAGTCGGGTCAAGGCTTGGGCACGGTCGGCCAAAAAGGCCTGCCGCAGGGCGTCGGCGGCAAGGGCAGTCGGTTGGGGAGGAGCAGTTATCGGAGCGGGCATACACTACCATTAATGCACTGCGGGCGCAACTATCACCCGCCCGCCTCGAAAAAATACGACCTGAATTTCCTAGGGGCGTTTTCATTTCAGGAAGTAAGTGCACTCCCATAACTAAAAGCCGGAAATACCGCCTTGCTGTTATTAAGCAGCAAGAGCCCTAGCCGGACAGGCTAGGACTCTTGCTAATTGGTTTTTAGCAGTGGGTTCGCCAACAAGCGGCGCACACCGCTAAACTTGCCAATACCCTACAGGCGACTGAGTAAGCCCTCTAGGTCGCGCTCGCCGGCCCGGGTTTGGGCCCCGGCGGCCAGCGCTTGGTGGGTGCGCTCGGCGGCGACCGGCGTTTGGAATAACTGGCCATTGAGCTGATTTTCGGTGGCCAGGCCCTCCTGGAAAGACGGCAGGCCTGCTTGCACCGCGGCCTTGGCTGAGGCCGCCACGCCCGCGGGCAGCGCCGCGATGCGCCGGGCCAGGGCATCCACGAAGGGGCCGAGTTCTGCGGCGGGCAGGGCGCGGTTAATCCAGCCGTAGCGCTCGGCCAGCGCCGCGTCGAACAGCGCCCCGCCGAGGATGACTTCCAGGGCGCGGGGGGCGCCCACCAGCCGCGGGAGGTACTGCGTGGCCCCGCCGCCGGGCATGATGCCCAACTGGACTTCGGGCTGGGCAAAGCCCGCGGACCCCAGGGCGGCGAACCGCATATCCAGGGCTAGGGCCAACTCGTGGCCGCCGCCCCGCGCTAGCCCCGTTAGCTTGGCAATCGTGACCTGGGGAAGGGTGCGCAACTGCTCGTGCAGCTCCTGCATGGGGTTGAGCGGGGAGGGCGGCAATTCGGCCAGGTAAGCCATCAGCTCCGCTGGTTCCGTGATGAAGTGCATGTCACCGTGGGCGAGGAAGAACTCCGGGTCGGCGCTCTGGAACACGATGACGCGCACCTGCTCATCCTGGCGCACGGCGGCCGTGAAGTGCAGCAGCTCCTTGATGAGCGGAATATCCAACACATTCAGGGGCGGGTGGGCCAGCGTAACGGTGGCCAAACCCTCGTCGAGGGTAATGCGCAAGGACTGATAGCCTTGGTAGGCAGCAGGGGCGGCAAGGAAAACTTCTTCGGACATGGGGTGATTGCGTGATGAGGTAACGCAAGCAGCCTCAGCCTTTTGGGAATGCGGCGACTTGCGGCTGCAAAATTCCGCCAAGCCAAACCTGGGCACAAGACCGGGTAAACTTATCGCCTATGGATAGTTTTAAGACCTAGAGCTATTTTTGTCCCTATAACCTAAACCGGAACAGGCACCCAGTCCTTCGCCTGACGTGGTATGTACCAGAAAAAGATAACCCCCGACTTCGACTGCGGCATCGTGCTGACCAAGGAGGTACTCAACGGCAAGTGGAAGTCCTCGCTGCTGTTCCAGCTTTCGCGGGGCGTGCAACGGCCCAGCACCTTGCAGCGCCTCATTCCGGAGGCCACGCGGCGCGTGCTCAACGTGCAGCTCAACGAGCTGGAGCGCCACGGCCTGATTAGCAAAACGATATACCCACAGCTTCCGCCCAAAGTGGAGTACAGCCTGACCGACTTTGGCCGCACGCTGCTGCCCGTTATCGAGGCTATGAGCAACTGGGGCACCGAGCACCGGGCCCGGCTGGAGCATCTGCTGCAGGCCGAGCCGGCCTAGGCCACCGGGCGCGGTGCAGCGTATGGGAAGGCGACCACACCGTCACTGGCATTTAGATAACTTTCGCAGTCTCATACCAATGGGTTGTCGCTGCTGTCCTCGGCCTTCTGCCATGTACCAAACGCTGCACGACCAATACCGCCACCTAGGCCTGCCGCTCGATTTACTGGACCCTACCCTGGAGTTTAGTGTTTTCAACTTGCGCGACTTGCGCCAGCCGCTACCCTTTAGTGCGCCGGCCGAGCGGCTTA
>CAXUKA010000004.1:41038-63410 GCA_964251335.1 uncultured Hymenobacter sp. | reverse complement strand
GGCAATGGGCGAAGTGGCCAGCGTGGAAAGTGCGAGCAGCACGGTATTGCCTTTATTCCGTATTTCTCATTGGTCCATGGGCTGGCTGACGCCGACGATAAGCTAGCCGAAATGACCTGGCAGCGCAGTGTGACAAAGGCCCAACTCAACTTGGTGTGGCTGCTGCACAAGTCGCCGCTGCTACTGCCGATACCCGGCACCTCCTCGCTGGCTCACCTGCACGAGAACCTGGCGGCGGCTACTATCGGGCTAAGTGCGGAGGATATGGCTTATCTTGGATAACTGCATGTTTCCCTAATTATTGCGCCAGCAGTGGGTCGTGAACAGTGCAGAAAGGTGCACTATACTGGCGTAGTCCCAAACGAGCTAAGTAAGGCCCTTTTTGTGGGTCAAGAAGTGGGCTCTAAGTGCTGAGTTAGTGAACGCTACTTTCTGAGTCAGGTAGGATGATTACCAGATGTAACATCTGGACCAAACTTTTAACCAAGGCCAATAGTGGCCCCCAGCAGATAGGTAACGGCGGGGTGGGCCAAGTCCGCGGCGAGTTGCTGGAGCAACCCCTGTAGTTGAACCGGGTCGCTGAGGTAAGTAGGCTGGTCGGGGCCAGCGGAAGCAGTGTGGTACATAACAGAGAGGCCAGCGCAAGCAAGATAAGGTACTCGCTTTTCCCCGACTAATGCTGGCATAAATTCCTTAGCGGGGTTTTCTGTTCCTACTCTCGTGCGACCCCTTATGCAGCAACTGAGTGCCCACTACCCACGGGCGGAGAAAACTGTGCTGGTGCAGGATAACCTCGACACCCACACCGATGCCGTTTTCTACCAGCACCTGCCCGCCGCTCAGGCCCGGGCGCTGGCCACCCGCTTCGAGGTGCATTACACCCCCAAAAATGCCTCTTGGCTCAATATGGTCGAACTCGAACTCTCTGCCATCGCCCGCTAGTGCCTGCACCAGCGTATCCCCACCCTGGCAGAACTTCATCGCCTGCGTAGTCCAGCGCACCGCGGACCGGGCCACCGTCCACTGGCAGTTTACCCTCGCCAAAGCCCGCGTTAAACTCGACCGACACTACCAGAAAGTTAGGGCGACTAACTTCCCTGACTAAGCACTAGTTGAAGATTTTACGTTACCAAGAATTGGCGCCGCAAAAAATGCTTAGTCACATTCCCCTGCTGGTTTTCTGTTATTAATCTGCCCCGCTCTTGCCCTAGGAAGCTACCGACTCTGAAAGGCAATCGTCTAACCAAGCTATGTTTAGCAGGTAGTGGTATAACTGTGGGTTAAATAATACAGTCACTGAAGAACTACTGTGACCAGTCCTAAGCTCCTGCACCCAATTTACCAGCGATAGGAAATAGATGCGACCCTCCTGAGGCATTTCAAACGAAAACTGTACACCACTGAGTTGAGTGAGCGCGAGCCTAATTTGGAGTAATCTAGCCTTCCCAGTAATAGTGGTTACCTCCTCCAGTGGAAATGTATAGCTCTCTTGGATACGGTAGCTGTCTTCTCGTATCTGACGCAGCACGCGCGCCATGAGATAACGAACGGGTTGTTGTGGAGAAAATTTGCGAAGAAAGTTTTTAGTCCAATGCGTCCGCACCAACTTAAAATCGGCCGCATCGTGGGCCAAGTGCAGCACGAAAGGAGTAGCGTCGAGAAAGGCGGAAGGAAGTGTAGCCATAAGCGAGCGCGAAAATAGCGGTAAGCAGATAGGTATGGTGAAAGCCTGGAAACAGAACCCGAAGGAAGGTAGTTGGTACGCAATGTACTTGTACCAGCACCATTCGGTCGCCAGTCGCGCTACGATTAGTAGAAAGCATCAAAAAGTGTGGGGCAATTGAGCTACGCGACCATTGGTAAGGCTTCTACCGACAGGGGCCTGCAGCGCGCCATGTTGGGCGCCCAGGTCCTTAAAGCGTTTGCACGGTTATAATGACCAGATGTTTACGCGTCTATTTGGGAGCACTAACTTTAATCGGACCCCCGAGGAAGTACAGCTAGGCGTACCCGGTAATCTAGTAGCCTTTGCTTGCAAACTCTTGTTTGCTAAAGGCAGCGGCGGCTACATCTTGTTCGAAAGCAAAACCATGCTCCTGGTACTCTACCGAAAAATGCTGGGCGCGCATACCCTCTCTAGAAGCGTTATGGCAGTAGACCCAGAAGCTGCCAAGAAGCTTATTAACCGACACTTTTTATAAAAGCAATACCTTTCAGCCATGATTAAGGAAGCCAAAAACGTGGACTTTTACACAACTGGCCGGCATCCTTCTGAGCAGGACTTTGCTCGCATCAGCGAGTGGATTAAGCAGGATACGAAAAAACAAGCTGCCCGCAAATCGAAGCCAACAACTGGTACTAAACCACTTACCAGCTAGGGTCATTGCTTCAAAGAGCTGGTTAGTAGAATAGATGGATGGAGCAAGAAGGAAGAGGCTAGGCAGAAGACCGCAACCTGCCCGACTTAAGCGACCTTATATTGGCTGGGGCCGGGCGGGTTCCCGACCATCATAGCTACGGTGGCGTGATGCTACGGCACCATGTACTGCCGCTGCTCAACATTCTTAACTTTCTGTTCCTAACCGAGGTGGCCGTAGCACAGGCGGCGGCCCACGTAGCGCAACTGTACGAACAGTGCCCAGCTGCCGCATCCTTACTGGGCTTGTCCTGGCAAGGGCAGCACCTCGTGCTCACGCGAGCCCAGCCCCTACTTGCCCGTCATCTGGGGGAGGAGTGGCGGGTAGTCTGGTCTTTTCATCCCTTGCGACCCGGATTGCACGACGCGCTGACCCGGCACCAAGTACACCAACCCCTACTGCTGAACTTGTTAAATCCGCAGGTGAAAAAGAGCGAGCTCGTGGGCTTGGAGCAGGAAACCGGGCAGCTGCTTGCACTGACGGTGGCCCCGGCGGGGGTAGCCGAGCTTCTGCTGCCAAGCTACCACGCCGATTGGGCGCGGGCGACGGCTACCGACCGCCAGATTTTTGAGTTTAGCCAGCAAGCAGAACTGACTCAGGGACTGGAAAAGCAGATGTACGCGCACTTCTGGCAAGAACAGGCGATTGGTGGCTAAGTTGCCATTGTATTCTTAGCCCGTTACAGCGGCGCCTAAGAAGCTGTTTGAGTTAGCAAAACCTGAGAATGCGCCGAATATTAGCCCATGTTAGCCAGGCATTTGCGTGCGTTAGTAGCCGGTCGTATTCTTTCGACAAACGGCGGTTGGCGCTCAACCAAGCTAAGGTTCGTTCGACCAGCCAGCGCTTCTTGTGAATACAAAAATTCTTCTTTTTCAGCACGATATGCGTCGGCTTCTCGAAACGCAGGCCGTAGCGTTGGCGCAGGTGGTCAGCAAAAAGGCCCGCAAACGAGCTGTCACCCATGACCACTTGCACCTGCCCCAGCAGCAAGTGTTGGACGGCCACCGCGTCCCAGAAGGCCATTGCCGTGGCCGCGTCCGAGGCGTTGGCGGGCACCAGCTGGCTGGCCAGCACGTTGCCCAGCGTATCGATGAGCACTAGGCGCTTGCGACCCTTGACCAGCTTGCCCGCGTCGAAGCCGACAGTACTACCTGTGGCTGTGGCCGCATTCTTGACGCTTTGCGTGTCGATTATGACGCACGTGGGCTGCGCTTTTTTTGGGCGTTTTCCCGGCAATCAACTACCAAGCAAGCGTTTATCTCGTCGAGTACGCCACTCGCCTGCCACTTGCTGAAGTACCAGTACACCGTACCCCAGGGCGAAAACTCGCCCGGCACATCGCGCCACAAACAGCCGTTTTTCAGCACGTATAAGATACCATTGACCAACTCGAGCAAGGGCCATTTGCTGCGTCGCCGTACATGGGCTAGCAACAGCGGTTCTAAGCGCTGCCAGTCGTGCGCTGATAAGTCTGAACTATAAACTTTTCTCTTCGTGGGGTCTGCTATATCTTGCATGACCCGAATTTAACTCAAACAGCTTCTAAGTGAGTTGCTGGCTGCTTTTGGTACTCCTACAGCTGATTCTACGCTCGATACTGGTCAGAAATATATCAAGGAAATCTTCTGCCCGGAGCGTTTCTACAACATTTCCGAATACCAGCGGCCCTACGTGTGGGGAGCGACCAGGTCGGGGCCATGTGCGAGGACCTGGCCGCCGCGTTTGCCCACGACAAGAACCGGGAGTACTTCCTGGGCTGCATGATTTGGAATGCCAAGGTGGAGCCTAACGGGGGCAACCCTTACGCTTACCACGATATCCTGGATGGACAGCAGCGTTTCATTACGCTTTACCTACTCCGCGCCGTCATTCGGGACCTGTCAACCAATGCCAGCGTGAAGGGCCAAGTGGCAAAACGATTGCAGCAAATGGGCAATGACTTGGAAAACATTCCCGGACCCTAAACGCCTCACCATAGTTGAACAGTTTATCGGGTAAGTACTCAACGGCTTTTGTTACTATGCCAGAATAACTTATAAGGTGTCTATCATCACTAAACTACCTCAGTGAAAGTCTTTGCTGGTTTACAACCATGGCAAGCGGTTATAGGTGCTACGTAGGCTTGCTCCGCACGAGTTTGTATGCGCTCAATGTTGAGAAAATCCCTATTAGCACTAATTAAAAACTCACCCATCTTAACATAGCGGCTATACAATAAGCGTCACGAGGAAAATGGAAGTGGGAAGAACAGCCAAAATCAAGAACTGGGAATCGATAAAATTAATAAACAGGCAATTATTCCAAATGGGGGATGAGTGCAATTTACCATCTATTGTAGCACATGTGTCATCCTAGCCGTGGTGTTCCCAGCGAGAGAAAAACGCGATTCCCATTCAGTGCGATGCTCGATTTACGGGGAAGTGGCAGGGGGATATAAGGCTACCTGACTACTGGACTAATAGGTACTTGAGGTGAGCGCTACTTATCTGCACAAGGTATACGCCAGTTGGTAGTACAGCTAAAAACTGAGAACCGACTTAGTAATACTGGGCACTAGGTAGGCTTAAAGTTTTGGCTGCATACTAACCAAGCGTTAAGCCCAGAGCGTAAATTTTTGGCTACCTGTGAGGAGAATATGGTTAGCTACTACAACCAAAGAATACCTCTGAACCGCCTGCTTTAAATCAAAAAAACAAAACCAAAAAAGCAGGCGGTTTAGGGAACAGTAGATGAGTGACCGCGGGATAGGCTTACTTGGATGGTAGTGGTTTTTTAGAAAATAACTCCTGCGCATCAATCCCTTTTTTGATTTTCAAGTAGTCCATGAACCGGTCCATGGCTAAATCTACTAGCTGCTGAGGCGTATGAATGTCTTCTCCGTTTCTTTCCAGAATGACTGAAGCTATCCGTAGTATATGCTCGTGGTCAACAAGCAGAGAAACCCGCATTTTGCCATACGCTCTTTTGGGCGTTTTGAGCTTTTTGCCAGAGGTAGCTTTTCCAGTATTGGCGGGTGGGTTGGAAGGAGCATTGTTGGTTTCTGGTAAGTCTTGATTTTCAGACATGGTAAAAAGATGAAATTGGTAAAAAGTGAAAAGCAGTCGCCGGCTGAAAAAACCCTTGATGGTTGACAAGATATAAAACGTTAAACTATCAAAACAAGTAGATTTGGTAGAGAGGTAATTTTTATTTTTATGGACTTCTTTTATTTCAATAAAATCATCATAGTGGTCAATAAAATTGTTGTGTTAGCTGAAAATGACTGTACCAGATATAAGGTCTTTACGGATTGTATTGCTATAGATTATGCTGATGTAGGCGTCGTGTCGCCAGAAAAATTTAATTAAAACGCTAAGAGTATATCAAGACTTTTTTCACTTGTGTTATAAGGTGACAGCGTAATTTTAGAAAAAACGTGTTTACATAATTTTTTAAACACGATAAATTGATGAGACTAAATTTACCAAAAATGTGGCTATGCTTTGGACTAAATTTGATAAAGATGGTAAAGAGCCTTTTTGCTGGTGGAAGCCGGATATCGAAATCAGAAAATAATTGTGCTTAAAAAATCTGCTGGTTGAAAATTTTTTTGTTTCAAAAAAGACGTTGAGAGGGTGGTAGTAGAAATAGAGTAGGTAGTGGGATTATGATTTGCCAGAATGGAGTATATTCGCACTAGATACAAAGCCAGACAGGAAAAAAGTGACTATAAACTCCATCCTTAGCTTGTCATTTCTTAAGAAACATCTATTCTATGTCCGACGAACACGCAGTACCCGGCTCGGAACCAGCTGGTGAGGATGGAGCAAATGGTAAGAAGAAGGGAGGGCGTCCTAAAAAAACAGAGGATGAAAAGCAGAAAAACGTGGTAGTAGTGCGTTTTTCAACGGCGGTTTTCGCTCAGCTGGAATCCCATGCCCGGGTTAAAGGCCAGACCTTGGCGGGCGTTGTCAAGCAGTGGATGTCACATGGAAGACCGGTCGGCTTGACGGCTGAGCAGCACGCTAACATGCGGTGTTTACCGCAGATTAGCAATGACCTGAAAGCAATTGCAGAGCTACTCAAACAGCAGCCCGGTCAAAACGAGCAAGCTAAAGCTGGAGAGCTATTAGTCTTACAGAAACAACTTGGGGAGCTACTAACCAGCTTTCAACGATGACACCGCGCACCACAATTGGGAATAACTTTCCGGGCGCCGTAAATTACCAGTATACTGGTCGTCTAAATGCCCCCTCTGATAAACAGCCGGTGATTCTCTTCGCGCAAGGGGTGCGTACCGATAATGCCCAGGTGATGGGGGCCGATTTTGAGTGGGGCTGCACGTTAAATCCGAACGTGAGTAATCCCGTGTGGCATACTTCTATCAGCTTCAATCCCAGTGATGCTGAGAAGCTGACTAACGAAAAGATGCTGGCTGTGGCGCAGGATTTTCGGAAGGAAATGGGGCTGCTCGGTACGCAATGCGTCATCATTCGCCATTTCGATAAGGAGGATAATCAGCACCTGCACATCCTGGTGAATCGCGTGGCCGACGATGGGCACAGCATTTCGGATGGCCGGAATTTCTACCGTTCCAAGCTGGCCGTGGCGAAGTTATGCGAGGAGCATGGCCTTACGCCAGCCGCCGGCCAGCGCCCCGAGTTGCAGCACCCCGAGCGCATTGTGGGAGCGTACGACAAGGCTGGAGCTGAGATTCGGCAGGCCATAGCGTATGGGTTGCAAACGGCGTGCGAGCGGGCGCAGCTCTGGCAGGAGCTGCAGAAAAAGGATATCACGGCTACGGAATCCAGTCGCGGGGTAACCTTTGCGAAAGATGGATTTACGTTTAGTGGGTCGCAGGTAGCGAAGGGATACAGCCTGGGAGGTATCGACCGGCAGCTAGCGACTAATCGGGTAGCGCAGGCCGCGCGCGAGGAGCAGCAGCAGGCGGAAGCACGCGAGCACGAGCGGGTCCGCGTGCAGGCGCAGCAGGCGTTGACGGGTCTGGTAGACCAAAAAGCATTTGCTAGCCACGCCGAGTTTATAGGGCAAGTAGCTGTGCAGGGGTACACCTTTGTAACCGATCCGGCTGGGGAGGCGCAACTGCGACACGAGGCGAGCGCGCGGCAATTTGACCTGACGCAGGTGCAACCGGGGGGGGCAACAGCATGTCCGCTCTGGGAGCAGGTAGAGGCGGTGGTACTGGAAAAAGCAGCCGATGAGCGCGCTCGGCAGGCAGCGCGGCGCGAGGAAGCGCGCCGCGAAACGGAGCAGGCCCTCACGCAAACCAGGGACTCCGGCTTGAGCCGACCCGAGCAGTTTTACTACCGTCTGCAAAAGCAGCCCTACGACCTAGTGCATGACCCGCAGACGCGTGAGCTCACCCATGTGCGCCACCAAAAGAGTGGGGAACTGTTTACCTATGCCGAGGTGCAGCCCGGCGGAGCAGGTGCGCCCCCGCTGGCCGAGCAGTTAACGACGGCCGTTCAAACCGAGCAGCAGCGGATAACGGCGCAGCAGCAACTGGCCGCCGGCCGGGACTGGGCGCAAGGCCGGGCACGGGTCGAAAACGTGACCACGCAGGTGCGGGAAGACCAGCAGTTTTTCGACCGCGACGAGTTGGCAGCGCAGTTGAAACGGCAGGGAGTTACCCTGCTGCCCCCACCCGCCGCCGGGCTAAGTCAACTGTTTCTGCTCGACGCAACGAAGCAGGTTTTTCTCGAACGGGAAGTAATGCGCGGCGGCTCGCTGGATGAAATGCTAACTGGGGCCACGGAGCGCCGGACCACGCGGCGGCAGGAAGCGTGGACGCAGACCAGTCGGGACATTGAGCAGACGCTGCATGCACCTGAAACACCTTTGACCAGCATCCAGAACTATAAGCAGCAGCTGGAAGCACGCGGATACAAGTTGCACCAGCAGTCCGGGCAGGTCATGGAAATTGAGCACCTGGCCAGCGGCGAGCGGTTCGACTTGAAGGAGGTGCAGCCTGGTGGTCCGACAGCGCCATCCCTGGCTAAGCAGGTGCGCGACGTACTGGCCCAGCAAAAGCAGCAGCAGGAAATGCAGGCGCAGCCTACGAAGGATGTAGAGCAGGTGCTAAAAGCTAAGAACTTCACCACTTGGCCAGAATTTGAGGCACAGGTGCAGGCGCGAAGCTACCAGTTCGTGACGGGGCTCGATGGCCGGACCTGCCTGCTGCACGAGCAAAGTCGGCAGCTTACTCCGCTGGCAGAGTTGCGGCCAAACGGCCAAGACCTAACCACGCAAGTGAATGAAGTTATTGCCGCTCGCCGGGCGGAGTTGGTACTGGGCCAAATTGAAGTGCTACCCTCTCCAGAGCGAACAGCAGCACAGCGGGCGACAGACGTGCAAGCGGCACTCGAAGCAGCCGGTGTTCAGGTGAATGTTACCTCTCTCCTCGCTGCCGGGGCGGGAGGAGGTGTTGTGCTGACCTACACGCATAGCGTGCAAGGTGCGCAGCTGGACGAAATAAATAAGGAGTTGCAGGCTCTCCAGCAGTCGAAGAATATACTAGTACGAGAGCAGGACAAGGGTTTTGGCCAGCCCCCGGCCGAATGGCCGGTGCGCCGCGGGGAGTACGCCCAGGTCACGCTGGTCTTAGCGGATGCGCAGGCGCAGCATACTGCCGCGCCCGGCGAGTCAGTAACGGCACTATTGCAGCAAACCGGCGCCACGGTGCGAGAAATGCCTGGGACCACTGCCGGGGCGCTGGTGCTGGAAGTGGCTTACCATACGGAGCGCACCGACGTAAAAACGCTTACCAAGCTACTCGACCAGTGCCAAGGTGAGGAAGCAGGGAATCAGGTGCATGAAACCGACAGGGTACGCCAGTCCCGCGGTGGCCAGGCTCCTAAAGCAGAGGTAACTTTTGAACATGAGCCGTAAGCACGGCAGAGTGTTACTTACCGATTCCGGAAGTGTAGCATACGGCTCTTGAAGTAGTACTACCTGCTTAGGCAGGTAGTACTACTAGGGGCTTACTTATTTGCATGCAAGAGTGGCCTTTCACTTCAGCTAGCTAAGCGGCAAATCTGTGCGAATTTTCGGCGCTGCCTAGCTTGCAGCGTGAAGCCCCGAAGTTATAGGCTGCTCAGCGCCAGGCAATGCTGCTTTTTTGCGAAGCTGCGGCTGCGAAGCAGGGAGAGTAGGTCTCGAAAAGACCTAGCTCTCACTTAGATTAACTTTAGACACTTACTTTCTTAGTGAGCAACTGGCGCGTTGTCGGCCTGGAGCTTGGTGGCCCGGGTCGCAGCGTCCGCCTTTTTCCGGGCGGCTTCGGCCGCGGCCTTTTGGGCGGCGGCGAGCTTGCTTATGATTACCAGCCGGCATTCGTTGTGGCCATCGGAGAGCGTCGCCCGCACCCGCTGGCCTTCCCAGTTCACGGCTGCTTCGCCGTAGGCCAGGTTTTTGGGCGACTCGGGCAGTCCTTTCCCAAACAGGTATACCGCTTCTTCGGCCAACAATGGCCGGTCAGTGCCTTGTGCCGAGGCATCGAAGGACGCAAACTTGTCCTGGTAGAAGCGGTAGGTGGTGCGCACATGCCCGGCGTTTTTGCCGAACCAGCCGGTTTCCTGGCCTTCTTTAGTATCGTAGTACGTGTAGCCGTCCAAGTCCTGGTATCCCTTGGCTGCCAGTTCGGGAAAGCTGCTGCGGGGCTCACCGAAAGCATGACCGGAGATGCCGTTGAGCGAATCAGCCCGCGCGCCATAATTATGGGGCCGGGGGCGCGGACGGGTCTGCGCCGGGGCTGACTCTGTAGCGCATAGGCCAGCGAAATGCAGGCGGGGAAAGGTAGCCAGCGAAGCCGGTAGCAGGGCGAGTAGCAGTAAGGCTTTCAACATAGAAAGGGGATGGGGAAGCTAAATTGGGCAGGGGGGGGAGGTCACTGGTCCAAGCGGCGGGATGGATTGGCCGCCGTGCTGAACCAGCGGCTATCAATCTTCCGGCACGGGGATGCTGGCTTCCGAGTATTGGTCCAGCAGCTGACTCAGTGCTTGGTTGACCAGTCGGCTGCGGGTTTGCCGGCACCAGTAGCTGACGCGCTCCAGCTTGGTGGCTAGGTCAGGGTGGATGGAATAGGTCTGCTTTATAGGCTGCACCGCAGCAACCGCAGGGGGAGGAGCCGCGGCCGCCGCCGGCGAAGCAGTCGCAGTAGCCCGGTATCGGGTTTCGAGATACTGTACCAGCGTCGCGAGGCCATCGGTGGAAAGGCTGGCGGGTCCATCGCCGAACCGGTAGAGCGGCAATTGCAGGTCATCGAAGGCCTGGTGCCACTGCGCCTCTATGACAAAAGGGTAGGCCAATCCTAGAATCTGGTGGGCAGTGGCCATCGCCTGGTAGCGCAGGGAAGGGGAGGCCTGGGCGAAGGGCAAACTAGTGGGGCCCTCAGGGGGAGCTACGGACATGAGAGCAGAAGCGTGACGATAAAAGCAAGCAGCCAGCGGAACTGTCCTACCCGTCAGGTGGCCCCGTGGTGGAAACCCGCCAGGATTGCGTAGCAATGGGTAGCGCAGAGCAGCGGTCGCCCCTCACGCAGTATGAAGGAGCAGCTACGCTACCCGCCAGGTGAGCAAAATGACGCGGACCTACTTATGGTAAATTACTGTTGTAATATGCAGCAAATTAGGCGCAAAAAGTTGTATTATGCAAGATAAAATTTAGTGATTTGCAGTAAAATGCAGATTTACAGGCCGGTAATTTCGCTTGATTTCCCGAATGGCCATGTACTTTGCTAAAAACCTGCGCTTTTTACGGCGGCGCGCTGAACTATCGCAGTCTGAGCTAGGTGACCAGCTCGCTACTGATTACAACACGATTAGCCGCTACGAGAACGGCAAATCCACGCCCAAGCTCGATGCTCTGACGAAGCTCGCCCAGGTGTTCCAAGTGAGTATCGAAGCGCTCCGCAGCCAGGACCTTACCCAGCAGTTAGCCCCGGCCGCGTCGGGGGGGGCGAGCAAAGCCAGCGAGGGTGGCGCGCCTAAAGGCGAAGGCCTGCCCCGGCCGGCGAAGCACCCGCTGGTAGTATCGGTTGAGCTGGATGGCACGGGGGCAGGTCTGGCGCGGGTCGTAGCCCGACTGACAGCCATCAACGAGGTAGTGGCCGACACGGATTAGCACCGGTAGGAGAACTACGGGTTGGCCCGCCGGCCCGCGCCAATGCTACTTCAGCAAGTGGCTCAACTCCCGGCCCAGCGCGGGGCCGAGCAGGTCCCTGGCGATGATACGCCCGGCTGGGCCGAGCAGAAAAGTGGCCGGAATGCCCACAATCTGGTACAGGTGGCCGGTCGGACTCCGCACGCCCCGCTGGTCAGCTACCTGCGCCCAGGGCAGGGCATCCTGCGCCACGGCTTTCTGCCACGCCGCGGGCTGCTCGTCGAAGGAGACGCTGAGCACCGTGAAGCCCGGCCCCCGGTTGTGGTGGCGCTGGTAGGCCGCCAGCACCGCGGGGTTGGCCGCCCGGCAGGGGCCACACCACGAGGCCCAGAAATCCACGAGCACGTAGCGGCCCCGCAGGCTACTCAAGGTCACGGGTTGGCCGTGCAGGTTGGGCAGCGTAAAGTCGGGGGCCAGCGCTCCGATAGCCAGGGTGGGCGCCGCGGCGAGCACCTCGCGCAGCCGGGGCAGGTAGGGCGAATCGGGCTGCTCCCGCGCAAAGCGCGTGGTGAGCGAATCCAGCAGTGGGCGAGCGCTGGCGTGCAGCCGCAGGTAGTAGAAGGTCAGATAGGGCGCCAGGGGTGAAGCGGCGTGCGACCGCAGCAGGTTTTCCAGACTGCGCAGGTGCCGGTCGCCCGCGGGGGCCGCGACATCGCGCAGCAGAAAGTAGGGCTGAAAGGATTGCAGCAGCGTCACGGCAGGCGAGCCGCTGGGCTGAAGAAGGTAGACGGGTGCCTGCCGGGTGGTCCTGCGCGATTCGGTTACCAGCGCGGTCAGCTGCTCTGGCTGGCCCGTTAGCGGGACGACCTGTCCCCTGGGCTGCCGGCCCACCCGCAGCTGATACACATCGGGGGCCGGCACCCGGCCGCGCAACTCGAAGTGGCCCGTGGCATCGGCCTGGACGGAATCCAGGGCCAGCCAGGGAGCGGCGTGCAGCGGGCGCTCGGCCGGGAGCAGGTAGATGGTCTGCCCGGCCAGGCGCGGGTCTTGGCCACTAAGAGCGTAGTCGCCCGCCTGCTGGGCTTTGGCGGCTAAGGCTAGCTGCAGGCTGAGCAATGGAGCAAGCAGATAGTTTAGTTGCAGGGCAGAGCGCATGGCAGCAGCGGAAAGGCAATGCAGCAAATATGCAGCATAAAACAGCAATTAATCGCCGAAGATTCGGTTGCTATGCCTTGTTATGCGCTAAATACCAAGTGTTATTCAGCAGGTCCAAGTAGGCGTTGGAGCAACTACGCTGGCTGAGTAACGCTTGCCCCTAGTTAACAGGAAAGGAAGGAAAGGACTACTCGGCCGGCCCGGCCGGAAGGAAGTGCTCGTAGCCAGTCGCCTCGACATAGCTGATTTTAGTGGGGTCGAAAGATTCCAGCGCTTGTGCTACCCACTGCTCATCAACCGTGTCCTGGTACATGAGCAGATGCACGGTGGCTGTTTGGTCAGGATTGAGGCGCAGTAACCGGCCGATGCGTTGGGCGGCCTTACGCTCGTTGCCAAAGGCGTGCCAGATGATGCCCACCCGTAGATTCGGGATACTGATGCCCTCCGAGAGCTGGGCTACGCAAGCCAGGCGCTGAATGTCACCCGCGTTGAACAGGTCCAGGTTGGCTTGGCTGTGCTTGTTCTTGGAATGGTAGGTGTGGGCCGCCTGCTCTTCAGCTTGCTGCTGATTGCAGGTAAAAAGTAAGACCTTGTCCGTCTGCTGGTCGGCCAGGTAGCGCATGTAGTGACCCTTACCGGGGTAGTTCATCAGGGCCTGCATGCGCAGGATGCGCAGCGTTTCGATGGGCAACTGGTCCTGGGTGGCATTGGCCAGGCGCTTGCTCCAGTAAGCGTAGTTCTCGCGCTCGCTGGTGGTGAACTGGCTGCCGGACTTGGTGGTGAGCACGTAGTCACGCACGGTGCGCAGCGGCAGGCGGTGCACCACGAGGTGGTAGTCGTTGAGCAGGCCGGCGAGCACCGCCTCGTCGGTGGTATAGTCCACCACGATGGGGCAATAGGTGGCCACCAGCCGGCCCTTTTCGCTTTGGGCTTGTGCGGGCGGCGTGCCCGTCAGCCCCAGGATGCTGCGCTTCTGGGCCGCGTGGGCTTTGAGGCCCGGCTCATGCGAGTCCTTTAGCGAATGGCACTCGTCAAGGTAGAGTTTCTGGTAGGTGCCGGTCGCCAGGGCTTTACCCAGCGAGCGGTAGGTGGTGAACGCGATGTGGTCGAGCAGGTGCGCCAGCCCGAACTTATGCGCTTCCTGGGGCCAGGAGTCCAGAATAGCCTGGGTGGGGGCCGCCACCAAAAAGGGTTTGCCGGCGGCTAGGTCAGGGACCTTACTAGCGGTGAGCAGGCGGTCCATGTCGCGCAGGCCAATAAGCGTTTTGCCCAGGCCCATGGTCAGGGCAATGCCCGCCAGCTGCCGCCCCTGAATGATGGCCAGCACCTGGTCCTGCAAGGCTTGTTTACGTGCAGTTGCGCGGCTAATAGCTTCAGGTGAGGAAGGCATACGAGGAAATGAAAAGGCAGCGAATAAGTTAGCAGGGGTGTTTTACTGCTGTGAAGGTATAAGCCAGGGTAAACACCAGCTGGTTTGAGTTCGGTCAGATTTAATTTAGAAGGAATAGGAATGAGTACCTGGGCCAACAGGTAGCAGGGGCGTCCGTCTAAGCACAGCCCTACCAGGTTCGCTGCGGCCGCTGGTAGCGGTCGAGCAAGGCTTTCAGCGGCCGCCGGGTATTCGCCCGTGCTGGTGCCGGGGCCCTACCGCTCTTGTAAGAAAGGACTTAGCTGCCTTTTTTCAGCGGTACTTCCAAGTCGGAGTTAGTGATGGCCGGGTCGTCGACCAGGTCGCGGACTTCAAGGGCCAAAGCCCGACTCAGGGAGATAAGCAAATCGAGGGTCGGGGCTAGCTGCCGCAGCTCAATGCGCTTGATGGTAGACTGCTCGACGTTAGCAATGTCAGCCAGTTTTTGTTGGGAATAGCCCCGGTCCTTCCTCAACAGGCGGAGCCGGTTAGCAAATACTTGGAGACCGGCCGGATTTTTCACGAAGCAAGGTGGAAGTGCACGGGCGGGCAATTAAGGGCGCATACGCCCTTAATTGCCGACTCAGACTTATCTTTGTGCCTGTTGTAGACTTTGCTACTCCCCTGGTCTCTATAAGGCCCCGGCTGCTTAGTTCGCTTAGCGGTTTAAGCAGGGTGACCCCAACTCCTATCGTAGCCATGATAACCGATGATTTGCCACTGCTTCCCCCGGGGCCCGGGCGCCTCCCCTTTGCCTTGGCTTCGTCGCGGCAGGTGATTCAGGCCGTTGACCTCTCCGCAGCGAAGGCGATAGTACTACATCCGCCGGCGCCACCGGCACCGGCGCAAGCGCCGGAACGCGGACTGTCAACTGCCCGCCGTACGTTCGGCGACATCGTCCAGCGTCACCCGCGGGCCAATGGCAAATTGGGCTTCACGGTGCGCGAATTATGCCGGGCGATGCGAGTCAGCGCGGCCTCGCTGCGGGAAGCCCACGCGAACCCGGGCCGGCTCTCGCTGAAAGCGGTGAGTGCCTTGGCCACCTTGATGCAGGAACCCTTGCTGCCGGTTTTGGCCGACCTGCTGGCGGGCGCGGGAACCAGAAAAAAAAGGCGAAAAGGTGATGCGCCGGGTGGGGGTAACGCCTGACTTCGTCGCGGAGAGCCACCTGGAAATAGGCGCGTGGTCTGGACAAGCATCTCTAGGTCAAGGCCACACCCTGGAACAGAGCAGGATATTACAGCATCTCCAGCGGCCGGCGCTTAGTGGGGCGAGGAAAGGCGGCATCTAGCGCGGCCAAATCGCTGGCCGACAGATGTAACTCGGCGGCCGCCTGGTTTTCCTGCACATGGGTGACGGTTCCGGCTTTGGGGATAGCCAGCACTTGGCCCTGGCACAGGACCCAAGCCAGCGCTACCTGCGCCGGGGTTGCGCCCAAGTCCGCCGCAATATCCTGCAGCCGGGCGTTATCGAGTAGCCGGCCTTGTTCAATGGGGCTATATGCCATGACTGGCATGTTTCGGTCCGCGAGCCACGGCAATAAGTCGTGTTCCGGGCCACGTCGGGTCAGGTTGTAGAGCACTTGGTCGGTGGCACAGGCCGCCCCCCCGGCGGCAAGTAGCTCTTGCAGGTCCGCTGTATCAAGATTGCTCACGCCCCAGCGCCGGATTTTGCCCGCGGCCACCAGTTTTTCCATTGCCTCCACCGTTTCAGCTAGTGGGATGCGGCCGCGCCAGTGCAGCAGGTACAGGTCGAGCCGGTCGGTGCCCAGCCGCTTCAAACTCGCCTCGCAGGCTTGCGGAAGCCGCTGGCGGGAGGCGTTCTGGGGGTAGGCTTTGCTCACTAGGAACACTTGTTCGCGGAGGCCGCGCAACGCTTCGCCGACCAGCCGCTCGGACTCCCCATCGGCATACATTTCCGCCGTGTCGATAAGCGTGAGGCCCAACTCGACGCCGGCGCGCAGGGCCGCCAACTCGGCGGCGCGCTGGGTGGGTCGTTCGGCCATCATCCAAGTGCCCTGGCCAAGCGCCGGCACTTGCGTGCCGTCCGAAAAACGAATAGAGTTCATGGCTCATGCCAACGCAAGGCGGGCCGATTCAGTTGTTTTTTGTTGCTTTGGCCAGGTGAAACTTCGCGTTGTCTCCGAGGCTACTAATCATTTTGTAGGGCGTCCAGCTAAATTGCGTCCACACTGCGGACGCAATTGGGGAAATCCGGTAAAACTGCACCTACCACTACAGCTGCCACCGCGACAACCCGCTGCGTCACTAGCAGCAGTAAGCAGGTGGAAAGTAGCTCTGGTGCGGGCTAGCGCCATATTCAAGCTGATAGGCTCGCTGTTTGGCAGGCAGGTAGGCAGGTAATTAGTGATTGAACCGTAGTCAGGTCGGGCAGCAATAGGAGGTTGCCAAACAAACTAGTAGAAAGCTTTCGCCACTAAAATTTTCTCCTGGTTTGTTTGGCTATTCCCTGTCTTGTTGGCTGGTAAGCTTAGGGAAGGAGTTGTTGAAGAAGCTGCTCAACCACCGGACTACCGGGTGCGGGGCCCCCACCGGGGATGCCCCGGGGTAATTGGGGGCTGCCGGGCAAGTTCCAAAGCTGGGCCTGTACCACCTGCTCGGCCAGCGGGTGAGGCCGGGCGAGGCGTCGTAGCAGTGCCCCGCAGTGAGGACCGCAACGGATGTTCAGCGCGCGGGCCAGCTCGATGAGCGCACTTACTGCTAGCTCGTTGGTATGCAGAATGTACTGGGCCAGCGCGAGCGCCGCCCAGCCGTAGAGGGGTGGGTCGAGCACGGGCAATTCGGGCGCGTTGCCCAGGTACTGGACCAGCTGAGTCAACTCGGAATAGGCGAGTGAAACCTGTGTCCCGGTAAGCAGCAGCGCAGGGCGACACTCCGCCAGCGTACGGACGAAGGGGCGTTCTGGCAAGGTTGGAAAGTGGGACTGCAAGCGGGCTTTCAGGTAGAGTAGGGCCTGGGCCTGTTGGGTTGCTGTGGCCTGCGCATAGGGCAGGAGCGAGGCAGTGGGGGAGAACATAACGTAGTAATAGAAGAAAGTAGATGGGGCACGCGGGGACCAGCCGCTGAGTAGTCAGCAGCGACTGGTCTTTCGCTGGGGTAGGGAAGCCGTTAGGGCAGTGGGAGTCCGGCGACCGGATCTGGGCGGTCGCGCAACTGCTCGTCTTCTAGCCAGGTAAGCAGGAGTTGCTGAGCTTCGGCCCGCAGGGCTTGGCGGCGCTCGCGCAGCGCTTCCCGGAGCGTGTCCGTAAAGGGGGCTCCCGTGGCGGAGGCGAGCGTAATCGTCACCTGCTGGGTGTGCGCGTGGAGCGTGACGGCGGTCAGCCCGGTGAGCTCCAGTTCAGCAAGTTGGCGCAGTTGGCGCTTGGCCTGCTTCTGGGCGCGGCGCAGCTGTTTGAGGTCGCGACGGTAGCTCATCGTGCTCGCTGGCTAAGCAGGTCGGCAAATGTTAGCGCGTCGGCCGTTTGAAAGCTAGCGACGGCCAAGCGGTCGAACGTGCCGGCCCGGCGGTCGGACCTGTCGGGGAAGAAGGTACCGGGTACCCAACTCGGGGCGGCCTTGGGCAGGCGGGAGCGGTTACTGCGGAAGCTGGTGGAACCCAGCTGACGCAACGTGGTACCCATGGCGAGGTCGCGGCGCTGGCGGGCAGCTTCGGTTTGGCGAAGGGCGATTTCGGCTAGGACATTCGTGCCCCAGCGGGTAAGGCGAGCAATGTCGTCGCTTTCGTGGACGAAGTGATTAGCCCGTAGCTGTTCCGCTTCGCTGAAAAGGGGGTGGCCGATGAGGGGCAGTAGGACGTGCTGGCGTAGCTCGCCTAGAGAGGTTGGGGGTACGTCACGGAGCGTACTTTTCCCACTTACATGGTTTGCCATGTATTTTTGGATTAGGGTTGACCAAAACCCAACTCGTAGTGCCTGGTCCTAACAGGTGCTACATCGGAGGCCATCCCTTGCCGGGGGTGGTCTCTTCCGCTTACTACGAGGTGGAGTGTTCGACTTGAACGCTACAAAGATAGTGTGTGAATAGCGTAACACTAGTGTTACGCTAGCGAAGGAAGATATTTTATTTGTGCAGCGCGCATAGGGTAGAAGTACATTTGCATTATGAAGACCCCAGTAAGCAAGCCTTCCCGTAGGCCGCTACTCAGTGTAGAGTGTGATAGTGAAGACCAAAGAGAATACTTTGGCCGCATAGCCAAGGCACGAGGTGTGAGTGTAGCAGCTCTTGTGCGCTTGCTCTTGCTTGACGAAGGGCGGCGGTTAGGCGTATCGTGATGATTTCACAATAGCTCAGAAAGTCTAGCTTATTGACTTGCACGTGTTTAAACCTTGCTAGAGATTCGTTAATTAAAGGGGCCCTTATTGGATGCTTTTGACAAGGGCGTTTCCAGAGTGCTAGGGCAGTTTTTCTAGACCTTTC
Organism: uncultured Hymenobacter sp.; assembly: GCA_964251335.1. Lineage (GTDB taxonomy): Bacteria > Bacteroidota > Bacteroidia > Cytophagales > Hymenobacteraceae > Hymenobacter. Next base: position 44,895 of record CAXUKA010000004.1, on the reverse strand, counting down.
CGGTTGACCCTTATTGGAGTAGTTGCTGAGCCGTTTTTTAGCAGATTGCCACAGAGGTTAACTAACTAAAAAATGCAGGTAATCATGGGCAGTTAGCAGCGTAATGGTGTGCTGCCAATAGAAAAGAGCCGCCGGAGCACTGCGCAGTTTATTGAGATAGTTAAGTCGCTGGTCGGCTATCGCCGCGGCCGGGTTATTTGCGTCAGGATAGCGGGGGAGCGGGGTAAAATCAGCTACCAGCAGGCGGGCAGCTAGGTAAGCGGCTTTGGCCGCGCTCACTGCCGCTTCTTCTTCCCGGAATTTGCCCGCCAGTAGGAAGTTAGAAAAAGCGCGAATCCCGACGCCAATCTCCTGCCCAGCGGCAGCCGGAGTAACGGGACGGTTTAGTTGCAGTTGCGCGACAACTAAAGCCGTTTGAATCGTATCCTGCAAAACATCAGCGGCGGATAAGTGCGTTAGGCTGCGGTACGACAGTTCTTTCTGCACGGCCGCCGCATAGGACTGCGCGACCAACTCTACTTCTGTTAGCTGGTCGAATAAAGTACCGACATCAAAAAGCTGTTTGATAATTTCAAGCGCTTTATCCTGGCCATAGCGGATGCCCGTGGTCGTCGGCGCAAAGGCCGTGAGCTTGTCTCCCGCAATAGCTTCCACACTAGGGACCGTAACGCGTTGCGCCTCGCCGTCAAGTTGGAGAAAATCAGATTGGACAGGCACTTGCAGCAGCTGCGGGTAACCATGGTCCTCATAGAGCACATCGAGCGCGATGTAAGGCGCTGGCCGTTGGAGCGTCAGCGCGGGCTCGAAGTACACATAATAGTGACCGCGGGGGATAGCATCTTTGGTACTGCGGCGCTCGTCGTACTCATAGCGCAAAAACGGCGGGCGCTGACAGAGGCTCGCCAGAGCCATTTGCACCTGAGCCGGGGTTGCAGAAGTGACAATGTCTACATCGACAGAGAAGCGGCGGGCGGTGCCCAATAGCAGGACTAGGCAGGTACCGCCTTTGAACACAAAGGGAAATGATTCCTGACTGAGTTGCTCCACTAAGCCCAGCGCAAAAACCATCTTCTCGGCAATGCTCGGGTCGATTTTGCGGTACTGGGTACGTAGGTGGGTAAGCCAATCAGCCGTGAACGTGTGGGCAGTTATCATAAGTCAAGGGGCGACGACCAGCCACCAAGCTGCTGGAGAAACTGGCGCAACGCGCCCGCTTTGCCGCGGCGGCCCGCGTAGCTTAGGAGGCGTTTCGAGTCGAGTTGATAGGTGCGGTCGGCGTTCGCAAAAATGGTTTTGAGCTCCTGCCCCTGGTAGGTATAGAAGAGGTCAGGCTCGCAGAAGAGGTCAACCAGTATTTTTTCAAGTGTGGGTACGGGGACGCGCTGCGCCAGCTGCACGGGCGCGCGGGAGACAAAGGGCTGTACTAACAGGGGACGGTTTGCCTCCGTAACGTAGCGGGTCAGCACGTCGGGAGTAGGTTGCAAGAAAACGCGCAGGCTATATCGGTCCTGCAAGGCGTGAAAAACGGCCCGGGTATAGTCTTTGGGTACTTCCACGAGGAGCAGGGAGCGGGCTGGCTGATGCAACATCAGCTCATGTACCCACGCGGTAGACCAGAGGCATCCCGCGGGTAGATTGAAAGCCGCTAGTTCTTTCCAGATAGTGCATTCCGACCGGAACACCTGCGGCCGAAAGATGGGCCGCCCAATTGCTTCAAAGGCATAGCGACCGCGCCCGACGGAAATCAGCTGGCCGCGCCGGAGGAGTTCATGGATACGGGAGTCTAGCGTGTCAGGGCTTAACGCCGGCTCGGTGCGCTGAAAATAGGCTTGCACCTGTTGGCGAGTTATAGAGGGCACCTGCGCAAAGGCTTGTTGAAAGCTTTGCCAGTTCAGCGGATTCCAAGCACGCTTCGATGGATTCTCCATCTTCAAAGATATGCCAAAAGCAACGATTTTTTGGCGTTGCTTTGAAATACAATTAGAAAAAGTGGCAGTTCTTGCTGGTTGAGATTACGTAACCTGCCATTCCAGAATACCTGATACTATATTCTCAACCGGCTCAGTAAATGGGAGGAAGTCAGTTAGACAGTTAAGAAGCAGGGAGGCTATCTCCTAGATGCAGGGAACAGGCTTATTTGATAGCCTGTTTGGCTTGTTTTGACTCGTCAAGCACTCGCTTAAAGCTAGCTCGCCGAGCTCTGCAACAGCCATGACTGGTTAATTAAATGTGATAAGCTGGTCAGTAGTAAGAACGGCAGCCGAAAGTTAGATGACCAAGAGTAAGTTGCGTCTTCATTATATTTTCATCTACATGAAGGTGCCCTATCCCCGCCTTGCGCTAAGCTTTGTAACGGCAGCCACCGTAACACTGAGCGGCTGCAACAAAGACGCTGACCCGCCGGCCGCCACCGGACAGGTGAAGTTCCGGGTTGAGAATACGGTAGGAACGCAGCCGCTGGCTCTCAATACCACGGTAGCTACCACCCAGACGGGAGAAACCTTCACGGTCAGCCTGTTTGAGTACTATCTCTCAAACATCAAGCTCACGAAAAGCGACGGAACGGCGTACGCCGCCCCTGACACTTACTTCCTAGTAAACCAGGACAAGCCGGGTAGCCTGAGCTTTGCGGTAGCCGGCGTGCCGGCCGGGGAGTATACCGGCGTTAGCTTTATTCTCGGGGTTGATGCCCAGAAAACCGGGTTCACCGACCCGCTCGCACTTACCGGTGACCTTAATCCCGCCAACAATATGTACTGGACCTGGAACAGCGGGCACGTTTTTCTGAAAATGCAGGGCACCCGTACTACTGGCGGCGTCAATAAGCCCCTAACTTTCCATATTGGCTACGCAGCGCCCACCAGCGCCATCGTCACGGCCGCGCCTTCCCTCAACGGGACTAAGCTGGTGGTGCGCGCCGACCGAACGCCTGAGATACTGCTGCGGGCAGATGCAACCAAGCTTTTTGACGGGCCTAACCCGGTTAACTTGGCCACCTTTACCGGGGCTGAAATGCCCGGTACGCAGGCGATGCAAATCGCGCAGAACTATGGGGTGGGTATGCTTACCGTTAGCCAGATTAAGCCCAACTAACTCCTTGTCGCCTCTCGCCACTGGCCTTGGGAGAGCAGCTTCCTGCCTCTGCTCCAGGGAGCTGCTAGCTTTAATTAGGGAGTAGCTCACCAACGTCCGTCTCGCCGACGGGTTAGAGGTATCCCACCCTGATGCCAAGGCACGGAGGGGCGGTGGCGCCACACTGCCTTTAATTTGTAGCTCACAAAGCGCCTGCCTTCCACGGGTGGGGGCGGCCTTCCTGCTTGCTACCTTCTGATGACGACTCCACTCGCTGACCTTATTCAAGCCGACCTGCTGGAAGCGCGCACCGTACTGGACCGGTTCACCGCCGACCCTTCGACCGCGCCCGTGCTGGAGCGGGCCGCCCGCCTGCTGGCGACCTGTTTGCAGCAGGGCGGCAAGGTGCTGAGCTGCGGCAACGGCGGCAGCCTGTGCGATGCCCAGCACTTTGCCGAAGAGCTATCGGGCCGCTACCGGCAGGACCGCCCGGCCCTGGCGGCCATTGCCCTCACCGACGCCACCCACCTGACCTGCGTGGCCAACGACTACGGCTTCGAATTCGTTTTCAGCCGGTACGTGCAGGCGCTGGGTCGCCCCGGCGACGTGCTGCTGGCCAGCAGCACCAGCGGCCTCTCCCCCAACGTGCTGCGCGCCGCCGAAGCGGCCAAGGCGGCCGGGATGCTGGTCGTAAGCCTCACCGGCAAGGATGGGGGTGCGCTGGCCGGGCTCAGCGACGTCGAGATTCGGGTGCCGCACACGGGCTACGCCGACCGCATCCAGGA